>NZ_JBIUWI010000111.1:0-8699 GCF_044743385.1 Pseudomonas sp. NPDC087639
CGCGGGCAACCCGGGCGCGAGTGAAAACGCCCAACAATTGGTGCCCATCCCCTGCATCGACCGCGTCGCGCAAGGCGTCGAGGTCGCTGCGAAATGTATCAAGTGTGCGCAGAACAGCCTCGCGGTTGGCGAGGAAGATGTCGTGCCACATCACCGGGTCGCTTCCGGCGATTCTTGTGAAATCGCGGAAACCACCGGCAGCGTAACGGAAGATCTCAAGGTTTTCATTGCGTTTGGCCAACGAGTCGACCAGACCGAAGGCCAGCAGATGCGGCAAGTGACTGGTCGCAGCCAACACCTCATCGTGACGCTCGACCTGCATATGCTCAACATCAGCACCCAGTTCACGCCACAGACGATCGACCACGGCGAGCGCCGCCGGATCGGTTTGCACAAGCGGCGTCAGAATCACTTTATGACGACGAAACAGCTCGGCATTTGAGGCCTCTACCCCACTCTGCTCGGATCCAGCAATCGGATGCCCGGGCACGAAGCGCGCCGGCATACCGCCAAAAGCCTCGGTCGCCGCACGCACCACATTGCCTTTGGCGCTGCCGACATCGGTCAGAATCGCCTGCCCCAGATCCATGCTCGCCAAACGCGCGAGCACTTTCTCCATGGCCAGAATCGGCACCGCCAACTGAATCACGTCCGCGCCTTGGCATGCAGCTGCCAGGTCATCCTCACAGCGATCCACCACGCCCAACTCGACCGCCAGCTTGCGCGATTGCGGGTCGAGATCGACGCCGACCACTTCGCGGCACACGCCGCTTTCACGCAAGCCTTTGGCAAACGAACCACCGATCAATCCCAGACCGACCACCACCAGGCGACCGATCATAGGTGCAGCAGATTGCAGTGCAGTGACATCACCCACGAGCCAGAACCTTACGCAGTGCGTCGAGGAAGCGGCTGTTTTCCGCCGGCAGACCGATCGTCACCCGCAGGTGGTTCGGCATGCCGTAATTGGCCACGGGACGCACGATCACGCCTTCGCGCAGCAAGCCCTGGAACACTGGAGCCGCCACCTGACCGAGATCGACGCAAATGAAGTTGCCCTTGGACTCGATCCAGCCCAAATCCAGCTCCCGGAAACCGGCTTGCAGTTGCTGCATGCCTGACTCGTTGAGCTGACGGCTTTGCGCCAGATATTCTTCGTCTTTCAACGCCGCACACGCCGCGGCCAACGCCAGGCTGTTGACGTTGAACGGCTGGCGAACACGGTTCAGCACATCCGCCACTACCGGAGTGGACAGGCCATAGCCGACGCGCAACGCCGCCAGACCATAGGCTTTGGAGAAGGTGCGCGAGACCAGCAGGTTCGGATACGCCGCAAGGAAATCCAGACCATCCGGCAAGTCGCTGCCTTCGGCATACTCGATGTACGCCTCGTCCAGCACCACCAACACATGCTCTGGAACATCCTGCAGGAACTCGTCCAGCGCTTCGGCGCCGAACCAGGTACCGGTCGGGTTGTTCGGGTTGGCGATGAACACCACGCGGGTGTTGGCGTCGATAGCGGCGAGCATGGCAGGCAGGTCGTGCCCCCAATCCTTGGCCGGCACCACTTTGGCCTGCGCGCCGACTGCCTGGGTGGCGATCGGATACACCGCGAACGCGTGCTCACTGAACACGGCATTAAGGCCCGGCGCCAGATAGGCGCGCGCGACCAGTTCGAGAATGTCGTTGGAGCCGTTGCCAAGGGTGACTTGATTCAGCTCAACGCGGCACTGCTCAGCCAACAGGGACTTCAGCGCGAAGCCGTTGCCGTCCGGATAACGGGTCAGCTCGGCCAGCTCTTCGCGGATCGCCGCCAAGGCTTTTGGACTGGCACCCAGCGGGTTTTCGTTGCTGGCCAGTTTGACGATTTTCGCCGGATCCAGATCCAGCTCGCGCGCCAGTTCGTCCACAGGCTTGCCCGGAACGTATGGCGAAAGTTGTTGCACGCCCGGCTGTGCCAGAGCGAGGAAATTGCCACTCATTTACTACCGCCCCTTACAGAACTGCTTTCGGGTAGGAACCCAGCACTTTGAGTGCTACTGCTTCCTGACTGATCTTTTCCAACACACCTTTGATCAACGGATCACGGTGGTGGCCGACGAAGTCGATGAAGAACACGTAGGTCCACTTGCCGCTGCGCGACGGACGGGTTTCGATGCGGGTCAGGTCGATACCGTTGTCATGGAACGGCACCAACAGCTCATGAAGCGCGCCGGGCTTGTTGCTCATGGAAACGATGATCGACGTCTTGTCGTCGCCGGTCGGCGGCACTTCCTGGTTGCCGATCATCAGGAAGCGCGTGGAGTTGTCCGGGCGATCCTCGATTTTCTCGGCCAGACGGGTCAGGCCATATAAGCCAGCCGCCATGTCACCGGCAATCGCCGCCGAATTCCACTCGCCTTTAACCCGCTTGGCCGCTTCGGCATTGCTCGACACTGCCACGCGCTCGACATTCGGGTAATGCGCGTCCAGCCACTTGCGGCACTGCGCCAGCGACTGAGCGTGGGAATAGATGCGGCTGATGCTGTCGGTCTTGGTGTTTTCACCGACCAACAGGTGATGGTGGATGCGCAGCTCGACTTCGCCACAGATCACCATGTCGTGTTCGAGGAAGCTGTCCAGCGTGTGGTTGACCGCGCCTTCGGTGGAGTTCTCCACTGGCACCACGCCAAAGTTCACCGCACCGGCGGCCACTTCACGGAACACTTCGTCGATCGCCGCCATCGGCTTGCTGATCACCGCGTGACCGAAGTGCTTCATGGCGGCCGCTTGGGTAAAGGTGCCTTCAGGGCCGAGGTAAGCCACTTTCAGCGGCTGCTCCAGCGCCAGGCACGAAGACATGATTTCGCGGAACAACCGCGCCATCTCTTCGTTGCCCAGCGGCCCCTGGTTACGCTCCATCACCCGCTTGAGCACCTGAGCTTCACGCTCGGGACGATAGAACACCGGCACTTCGCCTTCGGCCAGCGAGGCCATCTTTACTCGCGCGACTTCCTGGGCGCAACGCGCACGCTCACTGATCAGCTCCATGACCTTGGTGTCCAGAGCGTCAATGCGAACGCGCAGTGCCTTGAGTTCTTGCTCGGACATCAGCCGTGTTCCTTCTCGAATTCAGCCATGTACGCCACCAGCGCATTGACGGCGGTGATGTCGACGGCGTTGTAGATGGAGGCGCGCATGCCGCCCACGGAGCGGTGGCCCTTGAGGTTGAGCAGACCGCGCTCCTCGGCACCGACCAGGAACGGCTTGTCCAGACGATCATCGGCGAGGCGGAATGGCACGTTCATCCACGAGCGATCCGACTTGTTGATCGGGTTGCTGTAGAGGCCGCTGGCATCGATGAAGTCATACAGCGTGCGCTGTTTGACGTCGTTCAGCCTGGCAATCGCTTCGACGCCGCCCTGTTCTTTCAGCCACTGGAACACCAGACCGGACAGGTACCAGGCCAACGTCGGCGGGGTGTTGTACATCGAGCCGTTGTCGGCCGCGACTTTGTAGTTGAGCATGGTCGGGCACAGCGAACGCGCCTTGCCCAACAGGTCTTCGCGGATAATGTTGACCACGATGCCGCTCGGGCCGATGTTCTTCTGCGCGCCCGCGTAGATCATGCCGAAACGCGAAATGTCGACTGGACGCGAGAGGATGTCCGAAGACATGTCAGCAACCAATGGCACGTCGCCGGTTTCCGGGATCCACTGGAATTCCAGACCGCCGATGGTTTCGTTCGGTGCGTAGTGAACGTAAGCGGCATCCTTGGACAGGTTCCACTCGTTCTGACCCGGGATGGCGAAATAGTCATAAGGCTTGGCGGTAGCGGCAACGTTGACGTGACCGTAACGCGAAGCTTCTTCGATTGCTTTCTGCGACCAGATACCGGTGTCGATATAGTCGGCAGAGCCGCCTTCAGGCAACAGGTTCAGCGGGATCTGCGCAAACTGCTGGCTGGCGCCACCCTGCAGAAACAGCACTTTGTAGTTCGAAGGGATATTCAGCAGGTCACGCAGATCCTGCTCGGCCTGATTGGCAATGGACACGAACTCATCGCTGCGATGGCTCATTTCCATAACCGAAAGACCCTTGCCGTGCCAGTCAAGGAGTTCACCTTGGGCGCGCTGCAGGACAGCTTCGGGAAGCGCCGCAGGGCCGGCGCAGAAGTTATAGGCTCGCTTGCTCACATCCAATCTCGCTCTGACTTGGTGATACACAATAAATCTGTAATTCGGTAACTCTGCACTTCAGAAACTTTCATACCGGACAAATAACAAGGGGGCGAATTCTCATCCGCCCCCTCGCTTGTCCGCTTATTCCTGCGGCTCTTCGTCTGCTGCGGCGTCGAGTTGCTGGTCTTCGGCAACGTCGTCAATCACGACCTCCGCGCCAGACACCAACCCTTCTTCACCTTCGAGCTCTTCGCCCTCGACTTCCGACGGCTCCTGAACCCGCTCCAGACCGACCAGCGTTTCATCAGTGGCCAGCTTGATCAGGGTCACACCCTGGGTGTTGCGACCCAGGCTGGACACTTCATCAACACGAGTCCGCACCAGTGTGCCCTGGTCGGAAATCAGCATGATTTCCTCGCCTTCCTGCACCTGGATCGCACCGACGAGTTTGCCGTTGCGCTCTTTGGTGACCATGGCAATCACACCCTGACCACCGCGACCGCGGCGAGGGAATTTGCTCAGGGCGGTGCGCTTGCCGAAACCACGCTCGGAAGCGGTCAGAATCTGCGCGCCCGACTCAGGAATCAGCATGGAGATCAGTTTCTGATCCTTGAGGATCCGCATGCCGCGAATGCCGCGTGCACCACGACCCATTTCACGCACTGCGGCTTCAGCGAAACGAATCACCTTGCCAGCGTCGGAGAACAGCATGATTTCTTTCGCGCCATCAGTGATGGCAGCTGCAATCAGCGTATCGCCTTCCTTGAGCTTCAAGGCGATCAAGCCATTGGAGCGCGGACGGGCGAAGCGTGCCAGCGGGGTCTTCTTGACGGTACCGGAAGCCGTGGCCATGAAGATGAATTCGCCGGTCGGCTCAGCCACCAGTTCGGCTGTTTCGCCGTCGATTTCTTCCAGCTCGGCAGCTTCTTCAGCTTCGACTACTTCGCCTTCGATGATCACATCGTCAGCATCATCCTCATCGTCAGCACCGGCACGTTTTTGCAGGGCCTCGAGATCGATCTGCAGCATGGTGGTGATGGTTTCATCGGCTTCCAGCGGCAGCAGATTGACCAGCGGACGACCACGTGCAGCACGCGATGCTTCAGGGATTTCGTAAGTCTTCAGCCAGTACACCTTGCCTTTGCTGGAGAACAGCAACAGCGTGGAGTGACTGTTGGCAACCAGCAGGTGAGCAATGTAGTCCTCATCCTTGACGCCGGTCGCCGACTTGCCTTTACCGCCACGACGCTGAGCCTGGTACGCAGCCAGCGGCTGGGTCTTGGCGTAGCCACCGTGGGAGATGGTCACGACGCGCTCTTCTTCCGGGATCATGTCGCCCAGAGTCAGGTCGAGGCGCGCATCGAGAATCTCGGTGCGACGCTGATCGCCATATTCGGCGCGGATCACTTCCAGCTCTTCGCGGATCACTTCCATCAGGCGCACGGCACTGTTGAGGATGCGGATCAGCTCGCCGATCTGGTTGAGGATCTCTTGATACTCGGCCAGCAGCTTCTCGTGCTCCAGACCGGTCAGACGGTGCAGACGCAGTTCCAGAATGGCTTGCGCCTGCTCTGGCGACAGGAAGTACTTGCCTTCGCGCAGACCGTATTGCGGATCGAGGTTTTCCGGGCGGCACGAATCGGCACCGGCACGTTCAACCATCGCCACTACCGCCGAGGATTCCCAAGGGGTGCTGATCAGCGCTTCCTTGGCTTCCGATGGGGTTGGCGAAGCTTTGATCAGGGCGATCACCGGGTCGATGTTCGACAGGGCAACGGCCTGGCCTTCAAGGATGTGACCACGCTCGCGCGCCTTGCGCAGTTCGAACACGGTACGGCGGGTAACGACTTCGCGACGGTGACGAACGAAGGCTTCCAGCAGATCCTTGAGATTCAGAATCCGCGGACGGCCGTCGATCAGCGCAACGATGTTGATACCGAATACCGATTGCAGCTGGGTCTGGGCGTAGAGGTTGTTGAGGATCACCTCGGGCACTTCGCCGCGACGCAGCTCGATCACGACGCGCATACCGTCCTTGTCGGACTCGTCGCGCAGTTCAGTGATGCCTTCAAGCTTCTTCTCTTTTACCAGCTCGGCGATCTTCTCGATCAGACGCGCCTTGTTCAACTGGTAAGGAAGTTCGGTGATAACGATCTGCTGACGACCACCGACCTTATCGATGTCTTCAACGATCGAACGCGCACGCATGTAAATGCGCCCACGACCGGTGCGGTAGGCTTCGATGATACCGGCGCGACCGTTGATGATCGCGGCAGTCGGGAAGTCCGGACCGGGGATGTATTGCATCAGCTCGTCGACAGTCAGCTCGGGATTGTCGATGAGCGCCAGGCAACCGTCGATGACTTCACCGAGGTTGTGTGGCGGGATGTTGGTTGCCATGCCCACAGCGATACCGCTGGAACCGTTGACCAGCAGGTTGGGAATACGGGTCGGCATGACCGCCGGGATCATTTCCGTGCCGTCGTAGTTCGGCACCCAATCCACGGTTTCCTTGTGCAAGTCAGCCAGCAGCTCGTGCGCCAGCTTGGTCATGCGCACTTCGGTGTATCGCATGGCGGCAGCGTTGTCGCCGTCCACCGAACCGAAGTTGCCCTGACCGTCGACCAACAGGTAGCGCAGGGAGAAAGGCTGAGCCATACGTACGATGGTGTCGTAGACGGCAGTGTCACCGTGCGGGTGATATTTACCGATCACGTCACCGACAACACGGGCAGATTTCTTGTACGGCTTGTTGAAGTCGTTGCCTAGCTCGCTCATCGCGAACAGCACGCGGCGGTGCACGGGCTTCAAGCCATCGCGCGCATCCGGCAGTGCACGGCCGACGATCACGCTCATCGCGTAATCGAGGTAGGACTGTTTCAGCTCGTCTTCGATATTGACCGGGAGGATTTCTTTGGCCAGTTCGCCCATGAGAAGCCTGATTCCTTTTTCTGGTGAAACCTCGTCATATCCATAGGGATCACGAAGCTCGTCGATGCAGACTGAGTGCCATGCGCCGACTTACGACAAATCAACAAGTTGAACCCTGGATTTGCGCAGTGAAGACAACCCTGTGGGACTGCCTCGGAAAACGCCGGATGCTACCACAATCGCCGCCACGCACCTATCCCCCACAAGCGCATGGAGCATAGTTAGTTGACCGGTAATCGCCTGAAAGGGGGACGAGAGAGGCTTAGAGAGTTATTGAATAGAGATTTCGAGCTGGGTTTACGCTTGTTTATTGACTTATTGCGCCTCATTGCCAGCAGCTTGGTTTGCACATTGATTTGGGTCGATCACAAATCCTGTGGGGGCCAGCCTGCTGGCGATGCCGTCTTTTCAGGCGCCAGTGACAATTAATGCAGGCGCTTGCGGCACATCAACTGCGCCATTTTCGCGGTGTCCGGACGCTCGACGATGCCCTTCTCGGTAACAATCGCATCGATCAAGTCTGCCGGCGTCACGTCAAACACTGGGTTGAACGCTTCAACGTCCGCCCCGACACGCTTGCCACCGACTTCCAGCAGCTCGGCGCCGTCACGCTCTTCGATCGGAATGTCATCACCACTGGCCAGATTCATGTCGATGGTCGAACTCGGCGCCACCACCATGAAACGCACACCGTGGTGCATGGCGTTGACCGCCAGTTGATAGGTGCCGATCTTGTTGGCCACATCACCATTGGCGGTAATGCGGTCAGCGCCGACGATCACCCAGGTCACACCTTTGGTTTTCATGATGTGCGCGGCGGCGGAGTCAGCATTGAGGGTCACAGGAATGCCTTCGTTGGCCAGTTCCCACGCGGTCAGGCGCGAACCTTGCAGCCAAGGCCGGGTTTCGTCTGCATAAACGCGTTCAACCATCCCCTCAAGGAAAGCCGCTCGAATGACCCCCAGCGCCGTGCCGAAACCGCCGGTGGCAAGGGCACCGGTGTTGCAGTGGGTGAGAATCGCCTGCGCGTTGCCCTGATGCTTGCGGATCAGATCGACACCCAATTGCGCCATGGTCAGGTTTGCTTCGCGGTCACTTTCATGTATGGCGATAGCTTCGGCTTCCAGGGCCGCAAGAGGATCGGCATTTTCTTTCAGACGATCCAGCCGATCGTGCATGCGACCCAGCGCCCAGAACAGATTGACTGCGGTCGGACGGGAATCGGCCAACAGGGCGAAATCCTCTTCCAGCGCCGCATACCAGTCGCCACCTTCGGCAATCCGTGCGCGGGCCGCGAGCACGATGCCATAAGCCGCGCTGATACCGATGGCCGGCGCGCCACGCACCACCATCGAGCGAATCGCCTCGGCCACGCCGGCGGCGCTGGTGTAGGCAATCCAGGTTTCCTCGAACGGCAAAATACGCTGATCCAGCAGGTGGAGCGCGCCATCTCGCCAATCGATGGCCTTTACTTTCTCCGCAGCCAACAGTCGATCGCGCATCCCTCACCCCGCACTCATGAACAAAAGCCGCCGATTATAGCGATCCCCCCGCGAAGACGCTCGGGTATACTTCGCCATCCTTTACAAAAGCACTGGACCCGACCCT
>NZ_JBIUWI010000112.1:0-3127 GCF_044743385.1 Pseudomonas sp. NPDC087639
CGCCATGCCATCACTCCACGGGGTTCTACGGAAAGCCGAGGAGTCTACCGCCCAAACGCGATAATTTACAGAGGCGCGACAGCTTAAGACGACAAAGCGACAGAATCTGTCGAGAGCGCGACGATGACTGACGGGTCAGGAAGTCGCTGCGGTGTTGGCCGGAGTGCTCGCTTGCGGTGCAGGAGCGGTGGTTGGCGCCACTCGCGCCAGTTTGACATTGACCCGACGGTTTTTCGCACGATTGGCCGCATTGGTGTTCGGCACAATAGGATATTGCTCGCCGTGGAAACGCACGGTGATCTGCGATTCCTGAATCCCATTGGCCTTGAAAAAGTCGACCACCGCCAGCGCGCGGCGACGCGACAACTCACGGTTGGTCAGGCGATTTCCGCTGTTGTCGGAATGGCCGTCGAGCTCGATGTGATTGACCGTAGGATCGGCCTTCATGAATTCGAGTATAACTTGCAGCTTGGCTTTGGCGGCGGTGTCGAGGTCTACGCCTTCCCCGGGGAAGCCGATCTGCGACTGCTTGATCTGGTCGAAATTCTGCGGCAGCAATTTCGCCACACAGGTCTGGTAGTCGTTAAACGCCTTGCTGAACTTGACCGGCAATAAACGCACTTCCGACACTCGGCCATCACCCGATGCACGGCGCACGACAGGACTGCGACCGTCCAGCAGGCCACTGATAAGACCGCCAGCCTGAGACTGCGAGCTGTTAAACAGGACATTGCCGCTACCGAGCCTGACGCTGCCCAGATTGATGTCACCACGGCCCGGTTGCCATGGTGCTGCGGCCGCGAGCAACGTCGCCGACCCGCCGCCCAACATGGCGTTGTAGGCGTTCAGACGGAATATCGCCTGCTCACCGGCCTTGCGCACGAATTCACCCGAGCCGAAGTCAGTGATCGGTTGTGTCAGGCGGCATTCGAACTTGTCGCCGGCGACCGTCCACTCAATGTTCTCCAGGCGAGTCTGGTAGGTCAGCGCCATCGCGGGAAGGCTGGCAAACACACTGAGCAAGGCTAAATAACGCTGGCGCACGGGAGGCTCCATTGGCTTCTGAAACACAAAGACCGATTCACACTATGTTTACGGCATACCTACGGGATATCGGAAGCTTCCCGCAAAACTTGATAGCGAGTGCCTGCAAGAGTCTTTTCCGGTAGCATTCGCCTCAGTTTGACCCGCCTGGAATCCCCTCATGTCCGACCGCCTGACCCTGCTGCGTCCCGACGACTGGCACATTCATCTTCGCGATGGTGCCGTTGACCAATACCGTTGCCGATGTTGCGCGCACTTTTGGTCGCGCCATCATCAGGCCCAACCTGGTACCTCCGGTGCGCCACGCCGCTGAAGCCGACGGCTATCGCCAGCGGATTCTCGCTGCCCGCCCGGCCGGCAGTCGTTTCGAGCCGTTGATGGTGCTGTACCTCACCGACCGCACCCAACCCGAAGAAATTCGTGAAGCCAAGGCCAGCGGTTTCGTACACGCCGCCAAGTTGTATCCGGCTGGCGCCACGACCAACTCCGATTCCGGGGTGACCAGCATCGACAAGATTTTCCCGGCGCTGGAAGCCATGGCCGAAGTCGGCATGCCGCTGCTGATTCACGGTGAAGTCACTCGTGGCGATGTCGATGTCTTCGACCGCGAAAAGATCTTCATCGATGAGCACATGCGCCGCGTGGTCGAGCGTTTCCCGACACTCAAAGTGGTGTTCGAACACATCACCACCGGCGACGCCGTGCAGTTCGTCAACGAGGCATCGGCCAACGTCGGCGCAACCATCACTGCGCATCACCTGCTGTACAACCGCAATCACATGCTGGTTGGCGGGATTCGGCCGCACTTCTACTGCCTGCCGATTCTAAAGCGCAATACGCACCAGGAAGCCCTGCTCGACGCCGCCACCAGCGGTAGCGCGAAGTTCTTCCTCGGCACCGATTCGGCCCCCCACGCCCAGCACGCCAAGGAAGCCGCTTGCGGCTGTGCCGGCTGCTACACCGCGTACGCCGCCATCGAGTTGTATGCCGAAGCGTTCGAACAGCGTAATGCCCTGGACAAGCTCGAAGCGTTCGCCAGCCTCAATGGTCCGCGTTTCTACGGTTTGCCGGCCAACACCGATCGCATCACCCTGGTTCGCGAAGAATGGACCGCCCCAACCAGCCTGCCATTTGGCGAGCTGACCGTTATCCCGCTGCGCGCCGGTGAAAAACTGCGCTGGCGCCTGCTGGAGGAACACGCGTGAGTGAAGACCATTTCGACGACGAACTGGAAGGTCAAGGTGGCGGCGGCGGTTCCCGTCATCCGATGGCAGCGCGTTTTCGCGGTTACCTGCCGGTTGTCGTCGACGTAGAAACCGGTGGCTTCAACTCGGCCACCGATGCATTGCTGGAGATTGCCGCGACCACCATCGCCATGGATGAAAAGGGTTTTGTATATCCGGATCACACCTACTTCTTCCGCGTTGAGCCTTTCGAAGGCGCCAACATTGAAGCAGCGGCGCTGGAGTTCACCGGGATCAAACTTGATCACCCGCTGCGCATGGCGGTCAGCGAAGAAACGGCGCTGACCGACATCTTCCGTGGCATCCGCAAGGCGCTGAAAGCCAACGGCTGCAAGCGAGCGATTCTGGTCGGCCACAACAGCAGCTTCGATCTCGGCTTCCTGAACGCCGCCGTCGCGCGACTGGACATGAAGCGCAATCCGTTCCATCCGTTTTCGAGTTTCGATACCGCGACACTGGCTGGTCTGGCTTATGGCCAAACCGTCCTGGCAAAAGCCTGTCAGGCAGCGGACATCGATTTCGACGGCCGTGAGGCGCACTCGGCGCGTTACGACACAGAGAAGACTGCCGAGCTGTTCTGCGGCATCGTCAACCGCTGGAAACAGATGGGCGGCTGGGAAGACTTCGACGACTGATAGTCGCCGTTTCAACCGCGCATGAAAAAACCGGCCACGTGGGCCGGTTTTTTTGTACCTCGACGTTGATGCCTTACAGGGCAGCAGCGTTCTCGGTCAGGTATGCAGCAACGCCTTCTGGCGAAGCGTTCATGCCTTTGTCGCCTTTCTTCCAGTTGGCAGGGCAGACTTCGCCGTGCTCTTCGTGGAATTGCAGAGCGTCGA
>NZ_JBIUWI010000112.1:3136-8336 GCF_044743385.1 Pseudomonas sp. NPDC087639
AGCTCTTCCATGTATCGGCCCAGCGGCAGGTCGATGATGATCTGCGAGCGAACACCGCCTGTGTCGTCGATCAGGAACGCGCCACGGAAAGCCACGCCGCCTTCGGATTCAACGTCGTAGGCCTTGGCGATTTCGTGCTTCATGTCGGCAGCCATGGTGTATTTCACCTGACCGATGCCGCCATTGTTCACTGGAGTGTTGCGCCAGGCGTTGTGGGTGAAGTGCGAGTCGATCGACACAGCGATCACTTCAACGTTGCGTGCTTTGAAGTCAGCCATGCGGTTGTCCAGAGCGATCAGCTCGGACGGGCAGACGAAGGTGAAGTCCAGTGGGTAGAAGAACACCAGGCCGTATTTGCCTTTGATGGCCGAGGACAGGGTGAAGCTGTCAACGATCTCGCCATTGCCGAGTACGGCCGGGACGGTGAAGTCAGGGGCTTGTTTGCCTACGAGTACGCTCATTGATATCTCCTGGTGTAAAAACTTGAAGTTCAGGGTCCGGGCCAGCCTGCCACCCTGAGGCGACAGCCCTGTGACACGAACCCCCTTCGCAAGGGCCGACCATCATACACTGCGTTTTTGGCCTGTCCTTAACGGTTTTTTAAAGCAGGCGGATAACGGCGTTGCATTTACAGGGCCAGGCAGATGGCCAGTCACTACCGCTCGTCAGTCACTCGCTAATCCCGGCAAAAGCCTTCCGAAAGCACTTTGACAATCATTCTCGTTAACATTAAGATCCATCGCAATTGAGTCACAACCAGCGACGGTTCTCACTTATGTATGTTTGTCTCTGCACTGGCGTCACCGACGGTCAAATCCGCGATGCGATCTATGAAGGTTGCTGCAGCTACAAAGAAGTGCGCCAAGCCACCGGCGTCGCCAGCCAATGCGGCAAATGTGCCTGCCTGGCCAAGGAAGTGGTTCGCGAAACCCTGACGAAGCTGCAAACCGCCCAGGCTGCGATCCCCTATCCAGTAGAATTTACTGCTGCGTAATTACCCCTATTTCAAAGAACCGGACTTATGTCCGGTTTTTTTATGCCCGCAAATCAATCGGTTAGGCTCTAGACGCGGAACACAAACATTCTTATTCAGATTTATTTTCATTTATTATTCAATAACTTAGGTTTGACACTTATAAACGTGCAGCTCAAACTCCGCCTTATATACAGCTATTACAGGGCAGGACTCCGATCATGAAAGGCGACATTACAGTCATCCAGCATCTCAACAAGATCCTTGCCAATGAGCTGGTCGCGATCAATCAGTACTTCCTGCATGCGCGCATGTATGAAGATTGGGGCCTGAACAAGCTGGGCAAGCACGAGTACAAAGAATCCATCGACGAGATGAAGCACGCGGACAAGCTGATCAAGCGCATCCTGTTCCTCGAAGGCCTGCCGAACGTGCAGGATCTGGGCAAGCTGCACATCGGTGAGCACACCAAAGAAATGCTGGAGTGCGACCTGCGTATCGAGAAGACCGGCCACGCCGACCTTAAAGCCGCCATCGCGCATTGCGAGACCGTTGGCGACTTCGGTAGCCGTGAACTGCTCGAAGACATTCTCGAATCCGAAGAAGAACATATCGACTGGCTGGAAACCCAACTGGGCCTGATCGACAAAGTCGGTCTTGAGAACTATCTGCAATCGCAGATGGGCGAAGAGTAAGTTAGCGCCCGCTAATCTTGCGACACTAAAAAGCCCCGCCCTCTTTCGAGGCGCGGGGCTTTTTATTGCCCGGGTTTCAGCATTTGCTGAAACCCACAGAAGCCAATCAGGCTTCGGACTTGTTCGCAGCAGCCGCTTCGACAGCAGCCTTGATGGTGGTTTGCAGCGAACCGTCTGCAGACATCTCGGTCATGATGTCGCTGCCGCCGACCAGCTCACCACCCACCCACAGTTGCGGGAAAGTCGGCCAGTTGGCGTACTTTGGCAGGTTGGCGCGGATTTCCGGGTTCTGCAGGATGTCCACGTACGCAAACTTTTCGCCACACGCCATCACAGCCTGCGCAGCTTTCGCAGAGAAGCCACACTGTGGGGCATTCGGCGAGCCTTTCATGTAAAGCAGAATGGTGTTGTTGGCAATCTGCTCTTTAATCGTTTCGATGATATCCATGGAGCACCTCGGCTGAACTTTCCGACTCATGGGTCGGCACGGTGGCGCATTGTAACGGAATCCCGAGCGCCATGCTCGGTCTCCCCGACAGACATGTTCAAGCCGCCGCCACTGTCACCGGCACGCCATTGAGCGCGGCATTACCGGACAACTCGTCGAGCTGGCATTCATCCGTCAGGTCGTTGGCACTCGAACCCGGCTGACCGCTGGCAATCGCCATCTGCACACCAGGGCGCGCATGGCCCCAACCGTGCGGCAGGCTGACCACGCCCCTCATCATGTCCAGACTGCCGAGCACTTCCACTTCGATCTGCCCGACCCGCGAACTGACCCGCACCAACTGACCGTCATTGAGCCCACGGCTGGCGAGATCATCCGGATGCATCAGCAGCTGATGACGCGGCTTGCCCTTCACCAGACGATGGTAATTGTGCATCCACGAATTGTTACTGCGCACATGGCGGCGGCCAATCATTAACAGCTCATCGGCGGCCGGCGCCTGCAATGCGGCGAAGCGTGCGAGATCCGCGAGGATCTCCGGCGGCGCTGCTTGCACCCGCTGATCAGGCGTTTTCAGACGCTTCGCCAGATTCGGTTTCAACGCGCCCAGATCAACGCCATGGGGATGATCGAACAGCGTCGCCAGCGACAGCTTATGCTCGGAAGCATCGCCATAGAGGCCCATGCGCAGCCCCATGTCGATCATCTTCGCCGGCGGCATCGTTGGTTTGAGCTCCTTGCCGGTTTTCTCGGCAAAGGCCTTGGCCAATCCGACAAAGATCTCCCAGTCATGCAGCGCGCCCTCAGGCTTGGCGAGGATCGCGCGGTTGAAACGACTAACGTTGCGCACCGCGAACAGGTTGAACGTGGTGTCGTAGTGATCGTTCTCCAACGCAGAAGTGGACGGCAGGATCAGGTCGGCATAACGGGTGGTTTCGTTGATGTACAGGTCGATGCTGACCATGAACTCCAGACCGTCCAGCGCTTGCTCCAATTGTCGGCCGTTGGGCGTCGACAACACCGGGTTGCCTGCAACGGTGATCAGCGCGCGGATCTGTCCCTCGCCTTCGGTGAGCATCTCTTCAGCCAGTGCCGACACCGGCAGTTCGCCGCCGTACTCGGGGCGCCCGGAAACACGGCTTTGCCATTTGTTGAAATGCCCGCCCGAGGTCGACGCCACCAGATCAACAGCAGGCTCGGTGCACAGCGCACCGCCAACGCGATCCAGGTTACCGGTCACCAGGTTGATCAACTGCACCACCCAGTGACACAAGGTGCCGAACGCCTGAGTCGATACGCCCATCCGCCCGTAGCACACCGCGCTTGGTGCGGCAGCAAAGTCGCGGGCCAGTTGACGAATCTGTTCGGCGGGAACGGCGCACAACGGACTCATGGCTTCAGCGGTGAACGTCGCCACGGCGGCGCGGACTTCGTCCAGCCCCTCGATTGGCAAATGACTGTCGCGGGTCAGGCCTTCATCAAACAACGTGTTGAGCATGCCAAACAGCAGCGCCGCATCGCCGCCCGGGCGCACGAACAGATGCTGATCGGCGATCGCTGCTGTCTCGCTGCGCCGTGGGTCGACCACCACCACTTTGCCGCCGCGCGCCTGAATCGCTTTCAGGCGTTTCTCCACGTCAGGCACAGTCATGATGCTGCCGTTGGACGCCAACGGATTACCACCGAGGATCAGCATGAAGTCGGTGTGATCGATGTCCGGGATCGGCAGCAGCAAGCCATGGCCGTACATCAAGTAGCTGCTGAGGTGATGCGGCAATTGATCGACCGACGTCGCGGAATAACGATTGCGCGTCTTCAGCAGACCGAGGAAATAGTTGCTGTGAGTCATCAGCCCATAGTTATGCACACTCGGGTTGCCCTGATAGACCGCCACCGCGTTTTGCCCATGCCGTTCCTGAATCGCCGCCAGCCGCTCGGCCACCAGCGCGAACGCCTCGTCCCACTCGATCGGCAGCCATTCACTGCCGACCCGGCGCATCGGCTGGCGCAGGCGATCAGGATCATTCTGAATGTCTTGCAGGGCCACGGCCTTGGGGCAGATGTGGTCACGGCTGAAGGTGTCGAGAGCATCGCCCTTGATCGAGGTGATCGCGACAGCGCCATCAGTTTCGGTGGTCTCGATGGTCAGGCCGCAAATGGCTTCACACAGGTGGCAGGCACGGTGATGGAGAGTCTTGGTCATGGCCAGTCTCTGTTTTGTTCTGGGGCAGGTAATGACGCCTGCGGGAACAAAACTATGGCCCCTACGTCGGTGGGGCGCCAGCGACGTTCGTCTTGTGAATCGACGGCTATCAGGCGAGCCGATAGCCCGCCGCGATCAGTTGGACGGCAGTTGCGGCGGCGCCTGCAACTGGATTTCCTGAATGGTTTCGATCTGCTCGTGGGCGACGTGTACGCCGGTGAGTTCGCCGATCAGCCGCCAGTGTTCGTCTAGCCCGGCGCTGATGGTCGCCATGCGGTCGATCATCTGCCGGCTGGCAGCTTTGACCACGTCGTCTTCGCTGCGCAGCAGTTCGAAGGACATCGAAGTGACCGATGCGGTGAGATGGGTCAGAGAGCGAGCCGTATGGCCCAGCAATTCCATTAACAGTTTTTCTTTCGATTCCATGCGGAGGCTTCCTGCGTCGCTCGAAACGTATTTATAACCCAGCACTTTGCTTTAGCAAATGTTTCAGACTGAGCATCCGACCAAGTGGTGGCATGGCGCCATGGTCGTAAACCGACCAAAGCGGCGCTATCCCCGCCAAACCGGATTGCCAAGCCCTGCGAGGCCAGTGTACAAAGAGGCTCGCTGCTGTCCTGAACCCGGTTTCAAATGCGTGACGACTCTATTCAGTCCGCCCTCCGAATCCCGCAAAAACCGTAGCCTATTGGAAAAACGCGACATTTAGTGTCAATATCGCGCCTCCCCCTATTTCGTCGCCCCGTGCGGCTTACGCCGCAGGTCTCGCCCGTTGTTCCGATAAACAAGGCTTTGAGCATCTGCGGTTTGTAGCAAAAAGGTAGTCAATGATGAGCGCAAGGCACTTTCTCTCCCTGATGGATTGCACGCCCGAAGAGCTG
>NZ_JBIUWI010000113.1:0-7744 GCF_044743385.1 Pseudomonas sp. NPDC087639
TGGTGGGCTTCCGGTCGGCACTGACGCGTAACCGGAACAACTACATCGAGCAGGAAGGTCTGGCGAAGAAGCACAAAGTCGCCACCACCGGTGACGATGCCCGTGAAGGTCTGACCGCGATCATCTCGGTGAAAGTGCCGGATCCGAAGTTCAGCTCCCAGACCAAAGACAAGCTGGTCTCTTCCGAAGTGAAGACCGCGGTCGAGCAGGAGATGGGCAAGTATTTCTCCGACTTCCTCTTGGAGAACCCTAACGAAGCCAAGCTGGTTGTCGGCAAGATGATCGATGCCGCCCGTGCCCGTGAAGCCGCGCGCAAGGCCCGTGAGATGACCCGCCGCAAAGGCGCGCTGGACATCGCCGGCCTGCCGGGCAAGCTCGCTGACTGCCAGGAAAAAGATCCTGCGCTGTCCGAACTGTACCGCGGGCGGCTCTGCCAAGCAGGGACGTAACCGCAAGACCCAGGCCATCCTGCCGCTCAAAGGCAAGATCCTCAACGTCGAGAAAGCACGTTTCGACAAGATGATCTCGTCCCAGGAAGTGGGCACTTTGATCACCGCACTGGGCTGTGGCATCGGTCGCGACGAGTACAACATCGACAAGCTGCGCTATCACAACATCATCATCATGACCGATGCTGACGTCGACGGTTCGCACATCCGTACCCTGCTGCTGACCTTCTTCTTCCGTCAGTTGCCGGAGCTGATCGAGCGCGGCTACATCTCCATCGCCCAGCCGCCGTTGGACAAGGTCAAGAAAGGCAAGCAAGAGCAATACATCAAAGACGACGACGCCATGGAAGAGTACATGACGCAGTCGGCCCTGGAAGATGCGAGCCTGCACCTGAACGACGAAGCCCCGGGCATTTCCGGTGAAGCGCTTGAGCGTCTGGTGAATGACTTCCGCATGGTGATGAAGACCCTCAAGCGTCTGTCACGCCTGTACCCACAGGAACTGACCGAACACTTCATCTACCTGCCGGCCGTCAGCCTGGAAACGCTTGGCGATCATGCAGCGATGCAAGATTGGCTGGCTCAGTACGAAGTCCGTCTGCGCACCAACGAGAAGTCCGGTCTGGTCTACAAGGCCAGCCTGCGTGAAGATCGTGAACGTGGCGTGTGGCTGCCAGAGGTCGAACTGATCTCCCACGGTCTGTCGAACTACGTCACCTTCAATCGCGACTTCTTCGGCAGCAACGACTACAAAACCGTCGTCACCCTCGGCGCGCAGCTGAGCACCCTGCTCGATGAAGGCGCGTACATCCAGCGTGGCGAGCGCAAGAAAGCGGTCACCGAGTTCAAGGAAGCTTTGGACTGGCTGATGGCCGAAAGCACCAAGCGTCATACCATTCAGCGATACAAAGGTCTGGGCGAGATGAACCCGGATCAGCTGTGGGAAACCACCATGGACCCAAGCGTGCGTCGCATGCTGAAAGTCACCATCGAAGACGCCATTGGCGCAGACCAGATCTTCAACACCCTCATGGGTGATGCGGTCGAACCTCGCCGTGAGTTCATCGAGAGCAATGCGTTGGCGGTATCCAACCTGGATTTCTGATCCCGGTCGGCGGCTCCAACGAAAAAGGCCAACGCATTGCGTTGGCCTTTTTTATTACCCGCTATTTACTCGCTCGCCGACGTCACACTCTCCAACCGATACCCATACCCGTAAATCGTCAGCAACTGCCAACCGCGATCCGCCGTCAGCCCCAGCTTGTTACGCAACCGATAGATATGCGTATCCAGCGGTCTTGAGGAGGCTACTTCCTCATGTGGCCAAAATCGCTCATACAGGTAATCGCGCGACAGCGGTCGCCCTAAATTGCTGAACAGGCACCGAGCCAGCCGATACTCGCGCTCAGTCATGACAATCGGTATGCCCTCACGGGTGACGGTCAACTCGGCATCGTCGAAGATCAGGTCATTGAAGGTGAGTACTTCGGCAGCAGGTGTGCGTGGCTGGCTGTGCCGGCGCAGCACTGCGGCGACCCGGGCTTTCAGTTCATTGGGCCGGAACGGTTTGCTGACGTAGTCGTCGGCGCCGGCGTTGAGGGCCTGGACGATATCGCTTTCGCCATCGCGGCTGGTGAGCATGATCGCTGCAGGCGGCGCTTCCATGTGTTCGCGGGTCCAGCGCAGCAACGCCAGTCCGGAGAGATCTGGCAGTTGCCAGTCGAGGACCAGCAGATCGAAGGTTTCCCGGCGCAGCTGTCGCAGCAAGTCTTCACCGCGCTCGAAGCTGTGCAGCGACCATGGCTGTTCTCCGACCTCGGCCATCTGTTGCAAGGTCTGCTCGACCCGGCGCAGCTCGGCGGGTTCGTCGTCCAGTATCGCAACGCGCATACGCGGTGGTTCCTTGTTGCTGGGGCAGTTGGTCGTCAACCTTAGTCGCTCGGCCATCGCTATGAAAGGAAGCAGCCCGCCGTTGGTCGACGTCCGCTATGATTCTTCGGGTCATGTCTCAGACCTGTGACCTATGAAACCATTCACCCGCCCTACCCCTTTTTCCCATGAATGACCGCAGACGGCACGAAAGCCGCGAGCCGAGCCAGGTGCAGCGACTGTTTCGCCAGTTGGTGCGTGAGTGGTTGTGGATAAGTCTAGTGCTGTTGCCGCTGACTGCCCTATTGTCTTATCGCGCGCAGATAAACTTGCCCGATGCTTCTCCGGCAGCGGGTGCCCTACTCTCGGTGGGCATGGTGGCTTGCGTGCTGGGCCTACTGCTGTGGCGGCCGCGTCTGGCACTTTGGATGACACTGATTGGCATGGCGTGCGTGTTGATTACCAGCGCCGGCCTGGCGCAAATGCGCTTATGGTGGTCGCCGACGCCAGCGGTGCTGGGGATGCTGTTTGGCTATCTGATCTGGAACTGGCGCCGGCTCAGCGTGGTGCTGACGTACTTCGGCTGGGAATTGGCGCGGCTCGACAGCGAACCGAAAGTGTTTCCCGAGCGCCGCCGCACGCAATTTACCGGCGCTGATCGCTTGCAGGGCCAAATCATGGCACTCGAACAAGCCATGAGCCGCACCCGCGATACCCGGCGGTTCATCGCGGACGGTCTGGAGTATTTGCCCGTTGCCACACTGATCAGTGACCCCAAGGGACGGATACTGTTGGGCAATCGCAAGGCTCGCCTTCTGTTCGATCAGGCGCTGGTGGGCGACGATGTGCTCGATCAACTGGCACAGCTCGGTTATCCCGAGTTGTCGGCCGCGCCGCGCCCAACATTGTCCGCCCTGCCACTGCTGGAGTTTCGCGATCATAAGGAACGCAGCCTGCGCCTGGAGCGTGCCGCGTTGTTGCCGGTGGACGGTGACACGCCAATCGGTTGGTTGCTGAGCCTGACCGACCTCAGCGCTGAACGCGCCGCCGAAGAACAACGCGGCGTCTTGCTGCGCTTCCTGTCCCACGATCTGCGCGCGCCGCATTCGGCTATCCTCGCTCTGCTCGATGTTCACCGCCATCAGGCTGGCGCGGATTCTCCGCTGTTCGAGCAGATTGAACGTCAGGTGCGCCGCGCGCTTTCCTTGACTGACGGCTTCGTGCTGTTGGCGCGGGCGGAATCCGAGGCCTATCAGTTCCAGCCCAGTCTGTTTGCGATGCTGGTCCTCGACGTGGTGGACCAGGCATTGCCCATCGCCCAACAACAACGTATCGAGTTGCTCCACGACATGGACGAGCAATCCCAGGAGCGGCTGGTGCTGGCCGACCAGGGATTGCTGACCCGCGCACTGTTCAATTTGCTGGAAAACGCCATCAAGTACAGCCCGGCCGATACCGCGATTGAGCTGCGCGTCACTTGCCACAACGAATGGCTACGCTGCGAGATTAGGGATCAGGGCAAAGGCATTGCCGCCGAAGAACTCCCCGATTTGTTCACCCAGTATCGGCGCTTTTCTTCGGCTCACGGCATCGATGGTGTCGGCCTTGGATTATCGATGGTGAAAGCCGTGATCGATCATCATGGCGGCCGGATCGAGTGCTTTAGCGTGGTCGATCAAGGCACAACGTTCGTGCTTGAGTTGCCGCTGATCGCTGATTGATAAGGCACAAAAAAACCGGCTATATCAGCCGGTTTTTTTACTTCCGAAAAAAACTTATGCACCTTTTACGGTGTTTTATGAGCTTGAGAAATATATAAGTAAATCAATTACTTAAGATCAATATTCAGGCATTTTCAACAAAACCGTACACAGGTTATCCACAAAATCTCAGACAGCCAGCTGATCACTCGCAGCCGGCGCTTGCGGGGCCGGTGGCAGTGAACCCATTTCGCGCTGGGTCTTCTCGTTCCAGGCCTGCACCCGGTCGTTCAGCTCGGCGATAGCACGCGGGCCAGTGCCTTCGGCGAACATCGGTTCACCAATGACCACCGTGATTACTCCGGACATCTTGCCCCAGCCGACTTTCGGCCAGAACTTGCCCGCATTGTGTGCAATCGGCAGGACCGGAAGCGCCGCATTTACTGCCAATGCGCTGCCACTGCGCGAGAACTTGCCGACAGTGCCAAAAGGAACGCGCGTACCTTCCGGAAAGATCAGCACCCAAACGTTGTCCTTGAGCAGTTCATCACCCTTTGCAGCGACTTGTTTCAGCGCCGCTTTCGGGTTATCGCGGTCAATGGCAATCGGCCGCAGCATGGCCATGGCCCAGCCGAAGAACGGCACGTAAAGCAATTCGCGCTTGAGCACCTGGCTCAGAGGCGAGAAATAGGCGGAGAGAAAAAACGTCTCCCAAGTGCTCTGGTGGTTCGACTGAATCACGCAGGGCCGGTCAGGCACGTTTTCCGCGCCTTTGATTTCGTAACGGATACCGAGGAACACCTTGGTCAACCACAAGGCGCAACGGCACCAGTACACGTTGATAAAACGATAGCGCGCCTTGAATGGCAGAAAGGGCGCGATGAAAAAGCTCAGGCTGCACCACAGCAAGGACGTGGTGCCCAGCAGCAGATAAAAAAGGAAAATTCTGAAGGCCCGCAGTATCGACATGGCGACGTTTACCGTTACGGGGCAATGCCCGTCTGTTCAAGCGCACTCCCGATCAATCCCTGGTCAGGAATTTCAGAAGTACTCTAGTTGTGGATAAGTTCTGCGGCAATCGCCGCCAGATCGTCAAAAATCAGAGTGCCAACCGGCAGGGTTTTGCCCTGAGTCTTTTCGCCTTTCCCGGTCTTTACCAAAACTGGCTGTGAATCGACGGCTTTGGCGGCCTCCAGGTCACCAAGGCTGTCGCCGACGAACCAGACATTCGTCAGCGCCACGTTGTAATGCTCGGCGATGGTTTTCAACATGCCCGGTTTCGGCTTGCGGCAATCGCAGCCTTCATCCGGCCCATGCGGGCAGTAAACGATCAGCCCGACTTCACCGCCCTGCTCTGCCACCAACTCGCGCAGGCGCGCGTGCATGGCGTCGAGGGTAGCGAGGTCGTAGTAGCCGCGAGCAATGCCCGACTGGTTGGTGGCGACCGCCACCGTCCAGCCGGCCTTGCTCAACTGCGCAATCGCCTCGATCGAACCGGGCAAAGGAATCCACTCCTCCACCGACTTGATGTAAGCGTCGGAGTCGTAATTGATCACTCCGTCCCGATCGAGAATCAGCAGTTTCAACAGCAATCCCTCAACCCAGCAGCGAGATGTCGGCAACACCGAGGAACAAGCCACGCAGACGCGCCAGCAGCGCGTAACGGTTGGCCCGAACCTTGGCGTCTTCGGCATTGACCATCACCGCGTCGAAGAACGCGTCGACCGGCTCACGCAATGCCGCCAGGCGTGCCAGCGATTCGTTGTACTGACGCGCCGCCGCCATTGGCTGCACAGCCTGATCGGCCTGCTGGATCGCCGAGTACAGCGAGAACTCGTTGGCGTTGTCGAAGTACTTGGCCTCAACCACGGTCGGCACCGAGCCTTCAACCTTGCTCAGCAAGTTCGAAACACGCTTGTTCACCGCCGCCAGTGCTGCGGCTTCCGGCAGTTTGCGGAAGGCTTGAACCGCTTGCACACGCTGGTCGAAGTCCAGCGCCGAACCCGGCTTCAGGGCACGTACCGACAGGTAAGTGGCCACATCGACGCCTTCGTCTTCGTAACGCGCACGCAGACGATCGAAGATGAACTCCAGCACCGACTCGTTCAGGCCGGCAGCCTTGACCTTGGCGCCGAACGCATTCACGGCGAAAGCCACGGCGTCGTTCAGGTCCAGATCCAGTTGTTTCTCGATCAGGATGCGCAGCACGCCGAGCGCCGCACGGCGCAGGGCATACGGGTCTTTGCTGCCGGTTGGCAGCATGCCGATACCGAAGATACCGACCAGAGTGTCAAGCTTGTCCGCGATAGCGACGGCCGCACCGGTCAGGGTCGCCGGCAGTTCAGCACCGGCACCGCGCGGCATGTACTGCTCGTTCAGCGCCAGCGCGACGTCTTCCGGCTCGCCGTCATTGAGGGCGTAGTAGTAGCCGGCGACACCTTGCATCTCCGGGAATTCGCCGACCATTTCGGTGGCCAGGTCGCACTTCGACAGCAAGCCTGCACGGGCCGCCCACGAAGCGTTGCCGCCGATGCGTGCGGCGATGTACGCCGCCAGTTTCGATACGCGCTCGGCCTTGTCATAGACGCTGCCGAGTTTTTCCTGGAAGACCACGTTTTTCAGGCGATCGTTGAACACTTCGAGCTTCTGCTTCTTGTCTTGCTTGAAGAAGAACTCGGCGTCGGTCAGACGTGGGCGAACCACTTTCTCGTTACCGGCGATGATCTGCTGCGGATCTTTGCTCTCAATGTTGGCCACAGTAATGAAACGTGGCAGCAACTTGCCGTCGGCATCCAATAGGCAGAAGTACTTCTGGTTGTCCTGCATGGTGGTGATCAGCGCTTCTTGCGGCACGTCGAGGAAGCGTTCCTCGAACGAGCACACCAGCGGCACCGGCCATTCAACCAGCGCGGTCACTTCGTCGAGCAGTGCCGGCGGCACGATCGCTGTGCCTTCCTGACGGGTGGCCAGCTCTTCGGTGCGCTTGCTGATGATCTCGCGACGCTCGTTGGCGTCAGCCAGAACGTAGGCAGCACGCAGGTCCGCCAGGTAGCTCGACGGCGAACCGATGCGCACGCTTTCCGGGTGATGGAAGCGGTGGCCACGGGAGTCACGGCCAGCCTTCTGCGCGAGGATGGTGCAGTCGATGACCTGGTCACCGAGCAGCATCACCAGCCACTGGGTCGGACGCACGAACTCTTCCTTGCGCGCACCCCAACGCATGCGTTTCGGGATCGGCAAGTCGTTCAGCGAATCTTCGACGATGGTCGGCAGCAAGCTCGCGGTCGGTTTGCCGGCGATGCTCTGGCTGTAGCGCAGTTTCGGACCGCTCTGGTCGATTTCGCTCAGCTCGACGCCGCACTTCTTGGCAAAACCAAGAGCTGCCTGCGTCGGATTGCCTTCAGCGTCGAACGCCGCCTGACGTGGCGGGCCGTCGAGGTTGATGCTGCGATCCGGCTGCTGGGTAGCCAGCGCAGTAATCAGCACAGCCAGACGACGCGGCGCCGCGTAGACGGTTTTGCTCTCATAGCTCAGGCCGGCGGCTTGCAGGCCCTTGTCGATACCGGCGAGGAACGCGTCAGCCAAAGTGTTCAGGGCTTTGGGTGGCAGTTCTTCGGTGCCCAGTTCAACCAGAAAATCTTGCGCACTCATTGTGCAGCCTCCAGCTTGGCCAGTACTTCGTCACGCAGGTCCGGGGTCGCCATCGGGAAGCCCAGCTTGGCGCGG
>NZ_JBIUWI010000113.1:7754-8172 GCF_044743385.1 Pseudomonas sp. NPDC087639
GACGGAACGCGCCAGGGTGCGAACGCGCAGAATGTATTGCTGACGCGCGGTCACCGAGATCGCCCGGCGCGCATCCAGCAGGTTGAAGGTGTGCGAAGCCTTCAACACCATTTCGTAGCTCGGCAACGGCAGCGGCTGGTCGAGCTCGATCAGGCGCTTGGCTTCGCCTTCATAGAAGTCGAACAGTTCGAACAGCTTGTCGACGTTGGCGTGTTCGAAGTTGTAAGTGGACTGCTCCACTTCGTTCTGGTGGAACACGTCGCCGTAAGTCACTTTGCCCATCGGGCCGTCAGCCCAGACCAGGTCGTAAACCGAATCCACGCCTTGCAGGTACATGGCCAGACGCTCGAGACCGTAGGTGATCTCGCCGGTCACCGGGTAGCACTCGATGCCGCCCGCTTGCTGGAAGTAAGTGAAC
>NZ_JBIUWI010000114.1:0-8172 GCF_044743385.1 Pseudomonas sp. NPDC087639
AGCGTGTGAACGGGATATTGAAAAACGAGTTATTGCTGCATCGCCCCAATGATTTTGCAGAGGCCATCCGGATGGTGGACGAGTCGGTGCAGATCTATAACAACGAGCGGCCTCATCTGTCGCTGAAATACAAAACGCCCGATGCGGTGCATCGGGCGTTTTGAGGCTGAAACAGGTGTAAACCTATTTCAGGACTAGACACGCGCAGCTTTCTTTTACAGATCGATCAGTCCGGCTTGCCGTGGATCACACCAGCGGTGTTATCCATCAGGCTCTTGGTCGCCGTTTGCAGGAACGCTTCGAGTTTGAGTTTCAACTCGGCGGTGCGCGCTGCATCCGGAATCACTTCGGCTTGCGGATTGGCCCCCAATTGGTACTGCCAGACCTTCGGCCCCATGCCCTTGTCTCTCGGCAACACCAGAATCTGGTCGGCAGTGACGATGGCGGTGGTCTGATCGCTGCCCGACGGCTTGATCACACCGAAACCGGTGTCGCCCGCCGGCAGGTTGAGCAGGTCACGACCCCAGCACTGATGACGCACTTCACCACCCAGACGCCCCATGATGGTCGGCACGATGTCGATCTGCGTGCCCACGGTGTGGTCACGGGTACCGAACTTCTCTTGGATGCCCGGTGCGATCATCAGCATCGGCACGTTGAAGCGGCCCAGGTCCATTTCAGTGATCTGACGCTCGTTACCGAAACCGTGGTCGCCGACGACTACGAACAGGGTCTCTTTGAAGTACGGCTCCTTACGGGCCTTCTCGAAGAACTGACCCAACGCCCAGTCGGCGTAACGCATGGCGGTCAAATGCTCGTTGAGCGAGCCTCGATCGGTCACGCGCTCGACCGGCAATGGCGTCGGCAAGGCGTACGGCGTGTGGTTGGACAGGGTTTGCAGCAGCGCGTAGAACGGCTTGCCGTTTTCCCGCGCCTTGAGCTCCAGCAGACCACGGTCGAACATGTCCTGGTCGGACACGCCCCAGGTCGGATCGGAGAACACCGGGTTGACGAAGTCATTACGACCAATGAAGTTGGTCATGCCCTGGTTGCTGAAGAAGCCCGACTGGTTGTCCCAGGCGAAGTCGCCGTTGTAGACGTACACGTCGTCGTAATTACGGGCGCTGAGCACCTGCGGCAGGCCGGACAGCTTGTGGCTGCCTTCCGGAGTCTGCATCAGGTATTCGAAGCCCGGCAGGTTCGGGAAGCAGGCCATGGTCGCGAACATGCCCTGGTGGGTATGCGTACCGTTGGAGAAGAAACGGTCGAACAGCAGGCCTTCCTTGGACAGTTTGTCCAGGTAAGGCGTGATGTTGCCCGGAGCGCCCAAGGCGCCAACCGAGTGACCGGCCATGCTTTCCATCAGGATCACAACGACGTTCTTGATCGGCAGGGTCTTGTCGGTCGGCGGCGTGTAATCACGGCGCACGGCGGCAATATCGGCATCGACCAGTTTTTCGTCAGGCATCAGCAGCATGTCACGCACGACTTTCTGCGCCTGCTCTTGCGGCAGCGTGGCTTTCCAGATGTTGTCGCGATCCTCGCCCATGCGGGACTTGGCGGCCTCGATCAGCGACAGCGTGGCGTTAAGGCCGAGCTGGTTGGCGAAGTTGGAATCGGTGGTGTAGACATCACCCCAGCGCATCGGCGGACCTTGGCGCAGAGTGCCACGGGCCGCGACTACGCAGATCAGCAGGCAAACCACGAACACCGCAAGGCGCGTATACCACGGCGCCACTTGGCGAGTGCTGACGCTGCCACCGCTGAATGGCCCACGTGGACGCGTGGCACGGTCGGCGCCTTTGAACGCCAGAGTCAGGATCACAGTGCCGATGACCCAGGCCAGCAGATAGCGCACCACCGGGAAACCGTACCAGAGCATGCTCATCACGGTTTTCGGGTCTTCCTTCACGTACTGGAACACCAGGCCGTTGAGGCGCTGGTGAAACTCGCGGTAGAAGTCCATCTCCATCAGGCCGAGGAACAGCGCGATGCTCGAGGCGACGGTCAGCCACAGACGGAAGAAACCGCGCGCTGCCATGGCCCGCGCACTGAACAGTGACAGCACCAGCGGAATGCAGAGGTAGACCACCAGGCGCAGGTCGAAACGCAGGCCGTTGGCGAAGGCTTCGAGGAACGTCGAAGCCGGGGTATCGAGGATCATCTCGCGGTTGTAGACCAGCAGCGCGAGGCGCAGCACGGAAAACATCACCATCATGACCAGCGCACAAAGCAGCGTGTAGGCCAGATGCGATTTGACGGTCGGTTGCAGCAGGCGACTGGAAGATCGCTGCTGATTCAGGGCGTCCGGGTTTGCCATGTCGTTTTAGGACCCATTGGAAGTTGAAGTTGCAAAAATACAGCGGCGCCATGCCCTCTATTGGTCATTCCCGACCCTGGGGCGTGCGCGGTGCGCAAATGTTGCACGATCACCCGCGCCATTGCCATTGATTACTACCACGCCGCTGGACACTCTCATTTAATGCCGCAGCAGACAGGTACAGCATGCAAACAGCGCGGGCGAATTGTCTTGAACGCATTGTGAAAATTTCGTTCAACGCATATCTGGAAACACAATAAAGCTCTAAAACAAAACGCCCCGAATTGTTCGGGGCGTTTTACTGCAAGCGCGGCGATTACTTCTCGGCACGTTCTTTCAGAGCTTTAAGGGTGTTGAACGGGGCGTCGACGACAAACTTGTTGGCAATCATCGACGGCACGCTGCCGCCTGGCTCGGTGTGCACCTGGTAGGTCACTTCGACCTGATCGCCCTTGGGCACGAACTTCCAGAAACCCTCGACCTTGACCACGCGGACAAAACCTTTCTCTTCAGGAATGTACTTCGGTACGCCTTCAAGGTTGCGAGTCAGGCTGCCATCGGCGCCCTCAACAGTGGTGATGCGCAGCACCGAATCACGCGGGGTGACTGGCCAAGGCGTGTTGAACTGGCTGTAAGTCCAGCTCTGATCGCCCTCGTGCTTGAGCAGTTTCTGGGTCTTGCACTCGTGAATCCACGCACAGGCGCCGGAGACGTCTTCCTGCAGTGCGCGCAGTTTGGCGATGGTGGTCTTCATCAGGGCGACGCCCTGATAGGACTTGTAGTCCGAACCCGGCACTTCACTCAGGGAAACCTTGATGCCGTCCTCGTTCTTGGCGACCTTCCAGTCTTCAGCCTGAGCGGCCGAAGTCGCCAGCACGGCAGTCAAACCACACAACACAGCGATACGGTGCAGCGAACCCATAGTCTTATTCCTTATTGTTGAAGTTCCGTTCGTTTGACACATCACGCCGCCGTCATTTGCTCCCACCAGCCGATCAACCTGATCGCTTCTTCCGAACTGCTGCCACACACCTCGACATCGGCAGCGAAGCCGGAACAGACCGCCGGGCGCTCTGGACGGCCGAAAATGCTGCACAGGTTTTCGACCGAGAGTTGCACGCAACGTTCGCCGGCAGGTTTGCCATCAGGCATGCCGGGAATCGCCGAGCTGATGGAAGGGGCAATGCAGCAAGCGCCACAGCCTTCACGGCATTTCATGACGAACAAGTCCTCGCAACGGGTAATGTGTAAAAAGAGACGCGGACAGGGTAACCGCTAAAACGGCTGTTTCAAATTCCCTGAACCGGGGTTTTTACGGATAAGTGAAAATGACTGACCAGTCTCCGACAAAGCGTCTGCTTCGCGGGTCACAGATGGGTGGCTTTTACTGTTTGAATTCGAAATCCAGCGCCGCGCCTTCCACGTCCCGGCGCTCATCGTTGCGCAACTGCAGCTGCATTTCGTTGCTGAGCAAACGGCCGTTGAGCTGGAATCCGCTGTTTTTCTCGCCAAACATCTGCGGCAGGATCGCTTCACGCTTGGGCAGCGGGACAGTGCCTTCAGGTTTCAATTCCTGGACCATGTCCCTGGGCAGACTCAGGTCCAATTTGGCTGGCGGCAATTTCGACTTTGCTATTTCACTGGCGGGTTTGGACTTGGAAGCCACCGGTTTGCGTTTCTTCACCGGGGTGGCTTTCTTGGGTTGCGCTTTTTTTACCGGGACGGCTTTTTTGTTCGCCGCCGGCTTTTGCGCCGGGGTCGTCGCTGCCGGTTTATCCTGAACCGCAGCCGCCATGACCTCTGGCGCATGACTGATCATCAGCGAAAAAATCACAATCCCGGCGGCAGAAAAAATCGCTTTCATGGACCCAACGACACTAACGGCAGAGGGCCATATGCTCGCTTGTTGAGCGCCACAAGACAAGCATCACCGGCCACTCGTTCAGAATCCGCCAGTCGTTTCCTGGCACAGTTGGGTTGCCAGCAGGCCCAGCGTCATCAACGCCCTCTCCGCCTCGCGGTTCCACGGAATGCCGCAGTTCAGGCGGATACAGTGGTTGAACTGCTCGGTATTACTGAAGATCAGGCCCGGTGCGATGCTGATGCCCTGCTGCAATGCGCGGACATGCAATTCCTGAGTATTGACCCGTCCCGGCAGACTCACCCACAGGATGAAACCGCCCGTGGGCCGGGACATCTGCGTGCCTTCGGGGAAGTACTGCTGCACCGCCAGCTGGAACGCGCTGAGGTTTTTTCGGTATTCCTGGCGGATGTACCGTAAATGCCGGTCATAACCGCCGTTTTCCAGATAAGCGGCAATCGCCATCTGCGTCACGCTGCACGCCGAATGCGTGCTGAAGGTCTGCAAGCGCTGAATTTCCTGCTGATACTTGCCGGCGATCATCCAGCCGATGCGTACACCGGGCGACAGGGTTTTGGAGAAGCTTGAGCAATAGATGACTCGGTCAAGCCGGTCGTAAGCCTTCAGCGCTTTGGTGCGGCCCTGTTCGAACATCAATTCGCCGTAGATATCGTCTTCGACGATCTGAATATCGAAATCCGAAGCCAGGCGCAGCAGTTGTTTCTGCCGCTCTTCAGGCATGGTGCCGCCCAGCGGATTGCTCAGGCGTGTGGTCAGCACAAGCGCCTTGATCGACCACTGGTTGGCGGCCAGTTGCAGTGCTTCGAGGCTCATGCCGGTGGCAGGATCGCTGGGAATCTCGATGACTTTCAGGCCCAGCAGGTCGGCCAGTTGCAACAGTCCGTAATAGGTTGGCGACTCGGCGGCGATCAGGTCGCCCGGTCGGGTCAGCACGCGCAATGACATCTGCAAGGCATCGACACAACCGTGGGTGATCACGATTTCCGAGGGATCAACCACCACGCCGGCGTCGCGCATGCGGATCGCCACTTGCCGGCGAAGCGGTTCGAAGCCCGGGCTGAACATGTAGCTGAAGGCCCGTGGACTGTGGAAGCGAGTGACTTTGGCCAGTTGCTGATGCAGCGCGCGCACTGGCAGATAGTCAACGCTCGGTACGGCGGCGCCCAACGGGAACACACCTTCGCGGCGCGACTCGACCAGAACTTGTTGGATGATGCTGCTGCGCGTGACCAGACCAGGCCGTTCGACCCGGGCTATATCCGGCGTAGGCGCCGTCAGCGCCGGGGTCTGGTGCACGTAATAACCGGACTGTGGCCGCGCGCGAATCAGGCCCTGATCTTCGAGGTTGGCGTAAGCCTGCAACACCGTTGCATGGCTGACGTTGAGCTGCGAGCTCATCTTGCGCACCGATGGCACGCGTTCTCCCGGTTGGTAGACACCACGGCGGATGTCTTCGGCCAGTTGCTGAGCAATACGTTGGTAGAGCAAGAGATTGGTCATGACGCAGCACTCGATTTCACGGGCATTTTATTCTTGTGTGAAACAATACCGGAACAGTTTAGAAGTGTACTGGGACAGTTGTCACTCTAGTCGACCATACAGTGCAGTGTCTGCCACAACTGTATTGATTTGCGAGCTATTCGACAGACGTAAAAAAGCCCGGCGCTGCATGACAGCCCGGGCTTTCCAGAGACGCAACCCTTAACGGGCGGCGCCAAGCTGGCCTTTTTCGTCGGAGAAGACAATTTCCACCCGACGGTTCTGTGCGCGTCCACGCTCGGAAGCGTTGGCATCCACCGGGTATTCGTCGCCGTAACCTTCGACCTGAATGCGTTTGTCGTCGATGCCCAGGTCCATAAGCACATCGGCTACCGACTGCGCGCGGTCGCGGGACAGCTTGAGGTTTTCCTGTTTGCCGCCGGTGCTGTCGGCGTAACCCTCGATACGCACCACGCGTTTCGGATTCAATTGCAGGAACTGCACGATCTTCAGAACGACGCGGTTGGCCGAGTTTTTCAGCTCCGCTTCACCCGTATCGAACAGCACATCGCCAAGAGTCATCACCAAACCGCGATCAGTCTGCGTGGTGGCCAGAGCGACGATCTGTTCTTCAAGCCATTTGCCCTGCTGCTGAACGCTCAACAGTTTCGATTCGCGCAGCGCCAGTTGCAGGCGCTGACGCTCCAGTTCGAGTTTGGCTGCGCGCTCTTCGTTGAGCACCTTATTGGTGTGTTCGCGAGCAATTTCGCTGTATCGCTGACTCAGGTAGGCGTAATGCACCACGTCCGAACCGCTGCCCCAATAAGTGGACAGGCGATCGGCACGGGCCAGGGATTCGCCGGCGCGTATCACGTCCTTCGGCGCGATACGCAGCACGTTGGAATCTTCCTTGACCTTCTGGAAGTCGGCGCTGGCCTCTTGCAGAGCGGATTCGCTGTGTTGACCGGCGCAGCCATACAGGCTGGCGCAACCGGCGAGGATCACACCCCCGAGAACTTTGGACTTGAGGCTCATTGGGCATCTCCCAGTTGCTTGCGCAGACGGGTGATGCGGGTGTTGAGCACGTTCAGTTGTGCTTCGCTCTTTTGCGTCAGCACTTTGGCTTCTGCCAGACGCGCGTCGAGTTCGGCCTGTTCGGCGCGCATGCGCGCGTTTCGGTAGGACTCATCGGCCATGCTGCCCTTGGCCCGGTTGTACTTGGTTTCCGCCAGTTTCATTTCCGGCACATCATCGGCGGTCGCGCCGACGGCCTTGGCCTGGGCGATGGTTTGTTCGGTCAGGCGCATTTGTTCATTGGGTGCCGGATCGGTCGCGCAACCGGCCATGGCCAGAACGGCCATCGCCGCGAAAAGAGGTCGAATACTCACTAAGAATCCCTACTGTTTTGGGGCACTGACAGGTTGTTGCGGCTGTTGCTGCTGCGCCTTCCAGCGCTCGATATTGCGTTGCAGCGCGGTTTCCGTCAGTCCGGACGCGGGCAATTCTGTCATCTTTTTGGCCAACTGTCCGCGCAACCACGGATCGTTGCACGCCGAGTTATGAGAAACCGCCAGATACAGCCCCGGTCGATCAATGGGTTGCTCGAAGGCCAGCAAGTCATTGGCCATGCCCAACGCCTGCGCGGCGGCCATGCCCGAGTAACGTCCGGCGAGTACATATTCCACCTCTCCCAGGAGCAATTTCTGAAAGGCCTGGGTGAGGTTTGCTGTCCGAGTAAGGGTCAATTGCTGATCAGCGAAGGTGCCAAATGCCTGGGTCATTCGAGACTTTTCCGACAAGCCACCGGAATGGCCGTGCAGGTCTTTGGCTTCGGTGTAGGCCAGAGTCGAGCCTTTACGTGTCCACACCAGGTAATCATTTTCCAGCAGCGGCGGATGGATGTAGTCGAAGTTTTCCAGCTCGTTGAGGGTCAGTGGCGCATCGGCCAGCATATCCATACGGCCACTGCGCACTTCATCGAGGGCCTGTGATCGTTTGCCCGCGTAGAGCAACTCGACCTTGATACCCAGGTCTTTGGCCACTTGCTGCAACAGATCGGCACTGGCACCGATCAATTGCTTGGGATTCTGCGGATCCTGCCACAGGTACGGCGGCGCGTCCGGGCTGCCGGTGACGACGAGGCGCTCGCACTTGCCGGCGGCCGTTGCCAACCCAGGCAATAGGGCCAATCCCAATAACAATCCGCAGCGCAGATCCATGGCAAAACGCTCCCACTCAGAACCGAGACAAAAAAAAGCCCAACCAAAAGGTCGGGCTCTTTATAAGTGAAGCCGCTGGATTAGACCAGCTTCTCCAGCTCAGGTACGGCTTCGAACAGATCCGCCACCAGACCGTAATCGGCCACCTGGAAGATCGGGGCTTCTTCGTCCTTGTTGATCGCAACGATCACTTTGGAGTCTTTCATCCCGGCCAAGTGCTGGATCGCGCCAGAGATACCGACCGCGATGTACAGCTGTGGCGCAACGATCTT
>NZ_JBIUWI010000115.1:0-6731 GCF_044743385.1 Pseudomonas sp. NPDC087639
GCAGGAAACGCCGACGGGTCGTGTTGTTTGCGTGGGACATGTGAGTCCCAGTCACCGGACCCTTCCCGGTAACTTGACAGCCTCTCGCCATGCCTCCGCCCTCTACACCCACATGCCCAACCCGGCATGGGTTGGCCGCTTAATCTCTCAGTCATTTGGCGCCAGGCGCCGCGTTTCTTTAGAGGTCTTACCGGCTACACCTACAGTGAAGGAACCGGGCCCCTAGAAAAGAGCGCTGCTTTATACCAGAAAGACCGGGGTACAACAACATTCGGTGTGCAATCAATCAATAAAAGCACGTGAATTCTGCCTGCAAGGGCTTTGGATAAAGGCCGGCACCGGTTTTTACCGCTCGTCGCAGAAAACCGCTGATACACGCGATTCGCCCTCGTCGTCTCGCCACCAGCCACACATAACTGCCTACGGCCGCCCCCAAAAATGCAAAAAGGGGATAGTCATTTGCAATCGCGCCCTCTAGGGTAGGACTTTTCCAGACTGCACTTGCAGATGGGCCTTCGATCTGTAAAAGGAAACCGACCATGCGCCTCGCTGCCCTACCCCTGTTGCTCGCCCCGCTCCTGCTGAGCCCCCTGGCCCAGGCCGCCGCGCTGAGCGTCTGCACCGAGGCCAGCCCTGAAGGGTTCGACGTGGTGCAATACAACTCGCTGACCACCACCAATGCCTCGGCCGACGTGCTGATGAATCGCCTGGTGGACTTCGACACCGCCAGCGGCAAGGTAGTCCCGAGCCTGGCCGACAGCTGGGAAGTCAGCACTGACGGCCTGACTTATATCTTCAAACTGCACCCGCAGGTGAAGTTTCACACCACCGATTACTTCAAGCCGAGCCGCGAGCTGACCGCAGAAGACGTCAAATTCAGCTTTGACCGCATGCTCGACCCAGCCAATCCTTGGCACAAAGTCGCCCAGAGCGGCTTCCCGCACGCGCAGTCAATGCAACTGCCGGCACTGATCAAGAAGATCGATGCCCTGGACCCGCTGACCGTGCGCTTCACCCTCGATCACCCGGACTCGACCTTCCTCGCCACCCTGAGCATGGGTTTCGCCTCGGTCTATTCCGCGGAATACGCCGACAAGCTGCTCAAGGCCAACGCGACAGAGAAGCTCAACAGCCAGCCGATCGGCACCGGCCCGTTCGTCTTCACCCGTTTTCAGAAAGACGCCGCGATTCGCTATAAAGCCAACCCGGATTACTTCGGCGGCAAGCCGTCTGTTGACCCGCTGATCTTCGCCATTACCCCGGACGCCAACGTGCGCCTGCAAAAGTTGCGGCGTAACGAATGCCAGATCGCCCTGTCGCCAAAACCCCTGGACGTACAGGCAGCGCTGAAAGAACCGACGCTGAAAGTCGAAAAGACTGACGCATTCATGACCGCATTCGTTGGCATCAACAGCCAGCATCCGCCATTGGACAAGCCAGAAGTGCGGCAGGCCATCAACCTGGCTTTCGACAAGACCAACTACATCAAAGCCGTGTTCGAAGACACTGCCGAAGCGGCCAACGGGGTTTATCCGCCGAACACCTGGGGCTACGCGAAGAACCTCGCGGGCTACCCTCACGACGTGGCGAAAGCCAAGGCACTGCTGGCCAAGGCCGGCTTGAAGGACGGCTTCCAGACCACCATCTGGACGCGTCCGTCCGGCAGCCTGCTCAACCCGAACCCGAGCCTAGGCGCACAGATGTTGCAGTCTGATCTCGCCGAAATCGGCATTCAGGCGGAGATCCGCGTGATCGAGTGGGGCGAGCTGATCCGCCGCGCCAAGGCGGGCGAGCATGACTTGCTGTTCATGGGCTGGGCCGGCGACAACGGCGATCCGGACAACTTCCTCACACCGCAGTTTTCCTGCGCGGCGGTCAAGTCCGGCACCAACTTCGCCCGCTATTGCAATGCCGACCTGGACAAGCTGATCAGCGCTGGCAAGACCACCAGCGAGCAAGGGGTGCGCACCAAGCTCTATGAGCAGGCGCAGGCGCAGATTCAGCAGCAGGCGCTGTGGCTGCCGCTGGCGCATCCGACCGCGTACGCACTGACCCGCAAGGATGTGCAGGGCTATTCGGTGAGCCCGTTCGGCCGGCAGGACTATTCGAAGGTCAGCCTCAAATAACCGCAACAACACAAAACCTGTGGGAGCTGACTTGCCTGCGATGACGGCGGCACATTCAGCACAACTGCGGCCTGTCAGTCCGCTATCGCTGGCAAGCCAGCTCTCACAGGGAGTAGCGCTTTCCTGAGATTTACATCCAGCCGCATTCCGCCATCGACAGTGGCTCGCCATCACCAACGATGAAGTGATCCAGCACCCGCACATCAATCAGTTCGAGCGCCTTCTGCAATCGCTTGGTCAGGAGTCGATCCGCCTGGCTGGGATCGGTATTGCCCGACGGGTGGTTGTGGCACAGGATCACGGCCGCTGCGTTGTTTGCCAGGGCACGCTTTACGACTTCCCGGGGATGCACGCTGGTGTTATCGATCGACCCGCGAAACAGCGCCTCGAACACCAAAACCTGATGTTTGGAATCGAGAAACAGGCAGCCAAACACCTCGTGCGGCTCGTGGCGCAGCATGGATTTCAGATAATCGCGAACCGCTTGCGGACTCTCCAGCGCCGGTTTTTTACGCATGCGCTCGGCCAAGTGCCGACGGCTCATCTCCAGCACCGCCTGCAACTGGGCAAACTTTGCCGGCCCCAGTCCCAATTGCTTGCTGAACGCCACTAGATCGGCCTCCAGTAGCGCGCGCAGGCTGCCGAACTGATTCAACAGGTGTCGCGCCAGATCCACCGCGCTTTTTCCAGTGACCCCGGTTCGTAAAAAGATCGCCAACAACTCAGCGTCGGAGAGAGCCCCCGAACCCTGTTCAAGTAGCTTCTCCCGCGGCCTTTCCGCCTCCGGCCAATCGCGAATACTCATACACATTCCTTGTCTGTGGGCGCCGCTGTTCCGTAGCGGTCGCTGTGATATCGTAGCCCATCTTTTTTGCGGTCGATTTATCCCTGGGGAGGGGGCATCGCACCGCAGTCATCAACGAATTGAAAGGCAAACCTATGCAGCGGCTGTATCGGAAACGCATCGTTCTGGGCGTCGGCGGCGGCATCGCGGCCTACAAGAGCGCTGATCTGGTTCGTCGCCTGATCGACCAGGGTGCCGAAGTGCGCGTGGTCATGACCCACGGCGGCGCCGAGTTCATTACCCCGCTGACCATGCAGGCCCTGTCAGGCCACCCGGTTCACCTGGATTTGCTCGACCCGGCCGCCGAAGCGGCGATGGGCCACATCGAGCTGGCCAAGTGGGCCGATCTGGTACTGATCGCCCCGGCCACCGCCGACCTGCTCGCCCGTCTGGCGCAAGGTATCGCCAACGATTTGCTGACCACGCTGGTGCTGGCCACCGACGCCGTAGTGGCAGTCGCTCCGGCGATGAACCAGGCAATGTGGCGCGACCCGGCGACCCAGGCCAACCTGCAACTCCTTGAAAGCCGTGGCCTGAAGACTTTCGGCCCGGCCTCCGGCAGCCAGGCCTGCGGCGACGTCGGCATGGGCCGCATGATGGAAGCCACCGATCTGGCGCAGTGCGCGGCGGACTGCTTCCAGCGTCAGGCATTGACCGGCAAACACGTGGTGATCACCGCCGGCCCGACCCAGGAAAACATCGACCCGGTGCGCTACATCACCAACCATAGCTCCGGAAAAATGGGCTTTGCCCTGGCCGAAGCGGCGGTTGAGGCCGGTGCCCGCGTGACCCTGATCAGCGGCCCGGTGCACCTGCCGACCCCGGATCGCGTCACGCGCATCGACGTGGTCAGTGCCCGCGACATGCTCGCGGCGTGCGAAGCCGCAATCCCTTGCGACGTGTTCATCTCCTCGGCAGCGGTCGCGGATTACCGCCCGGAAGTCATCGCCCCGCAAAAACTCAAGAAAGATCCTACGAGCGGCGACGGTTTCGTCCTGCAAATGGTGCGTAACCCGGACATCCTGGCCACCATTGCGACCCGTCCCGACCGTCCGTTCAGTGTCGGCTTCGCCGCCGAGACCGAACACCTGCTCGACTACGCTGCTCGCAAGCTGAAGGACAAGAATCTCGATTTGATCGTCGCCAACGACGTCGCCAACCCGAGCATCGGTTTCAACAGCGAAGAAAACGCCTGCAGCGTGATTGACCGTGAGCTGCACGCCACGGTTTTCGCCCAGACCAGCAAGAGCAAGATCGCTCGCCAACTGGTCACTTTTATCGCCGAACGTCTGAACCAGGTTTAATTTACATGCACGCTTTGCAAGCCAAGATCCTCGACCCACGCATCGGTACCGAATTTCCGCTGCCGCAATACGCCACCCCAGGCTCCGCCGGCCTCGACCTGCGCGCCATGCTGGAACAGGACATCGTGATCAAACCGGGTGAAACCGTGCTGATCCCTACCGGTCTGTCGGTTTACATCGGCGACCCGAACCTCGCCGCCCTGATCCTGCCGCGCTCAGGCATGGGCCACAAACACGGCATCGTGCTGGGCAACCTCGTTGGCCTGATCGACTCCGATTATCAAGGCCCGCTGATGGTGTCCTGCTGGAACCGCGGCCAGACCGACTTCACCATGACCGTCGGCGAGCGCTTGGCGCAACTGGTGCTGGTGCCAGTGGTACAGGCGCACTTCGAAATGGTTGAAGAATTTGTCGAAACCGAACGCGGCACGGGCGGTTTCGGGCATACCGGCACCAAATAAGCCGATACCCCTGTAGGAGCAGCTTCTACAGGGGAAATTTGTGCGGATTCATCTGAAAGATTTACCGCCGCAAATCAAGGTTTTGCCGGGCCAAAGCCACGCCAGCCGAGGCGTCATGGCCCTTTCATACCACGAACTCTCTGTGGAAAACGCCGTCATACCCTTCAGTTTGAGCCTGCCGTCGAGTGAATCGTCGGTGTGACCCACCACTTTCGAGATGGAGCATTTCCGCAGATGAGCACCCCAGCCAAGATTGCCCCGAAGCTGCCCGACAGCATCTTTCGCGCCTATGACATTCGCGGCACCGTGCCGGAATTCCTCAATGCTGAAACCGCTTACTGGATCGGCCGCGCCATCGGCTCGCAGAGCCTGGCCCAAGGCGAGCCTAACGTTTCCGTCGGCCGCGACGGCCGTTTGTCCGGCCCGGAGCTGGTCGCAGAACTGATCCGCGGTATTGCCGAGAGCGGTTGCCACGTCAGCGATGTCGGTCTGGTGCCAACGCCTGCGTTGTACTACGCCGCCAACGTACTGGCCGGCAAATCCGGCGTGATGCTCACCGGCAGCCACAACCCGTCGAACTACAACGGCTTCAAGATCGTGATCGCCGGCGACACCCTCGCCAACGAACAGATCCAGGTTCTGCACGAGCGCATCAAGACCAACAATCTGAGCAGCGGCCAAGGCAGCGTGACTCAGGTCGAAATTCTCGATCGCTATAACACCGAAATCGTCCAGGACATCAAACTGGCCCGCCGCCTGAAAGTCGTGGTCGACTGCGGCAACGGCGCGGCCGGCGTGATTGCTCCGCAACTGATCGAAGCGCTGAACTGCGAAGTCATCCCGCTGTTCTGCGAAGTTGACGGCAATTTCCCGAATCACCACCCGGATCCGGGCAAACCGGAAAACCTCGTCGACCTGATCGCCAAGGTCAAGGAAACCAACGCCGACCTCGGCCTGGCTTTCGATGGCGACGGTGACCGCGTCGGCGTAGTGACCAACACCGGCAGCATCGTCTATCCAGATCGCCTGCTGATGCTGTTCGCCCGCGACGTGGTGGCGCGCAACCCGGATGCGGAAATCATCTTCGACGTCAAATGCACCCGTCGCCTGGTACCGCTGATCAAGGAATACGGTGGCCGGCCGCTAATGTGGAAGACTGGTCATTCGTTGATCAAAAAGAAGATGAAACAATCCGGCGCGCTGTTGGCCGGTGAAATGAGCGGGCACATCTTCTTCAAGGAACGCTGGTTCGGTTTCGACGACGGTATCTACAGCGCCGCCCGGCTGCTGGAGATCCTCAGCAAGGAAAAATCCACGGCAGAAGAGTTGTTTGCGACCTTCCCGAACGATATTTCTACGCCGGAAATCAATATCCATGTGACCGAAGAGAGCAAATTCAGCATCATTGATGCACTGCACGACGCACAGTGGGGCGCAGGCGCTGACCTGACCACCATCGACGGCGTGCGAGTCGATTACGCCAAAGGCTGGGGCCTGGTGCGCGCGTCCAACACCACTCCGGTGCTGGTGCTGCGCTTCGAGGCCGATGACGAGGCTGAATTGCAGCGCATCAAGGATGTGTTCCACGCCCAATTGAAACGCGTTGCACCTGATCTCCAACTACCGTTCTGATCCACCCGGAGCCCTGAATGACCCTCGAACGCGAAGCCGCCGCCCATACCGCCCAGGTTCTGTCCGAAGCGTTGCCTTACATCCGACGTTATGTCGGCAAGACCCTGGTGATCAAATACGGCGGCAACGCGATGGAAAGCGAGGAGCTGAAAACCGGCTTCGCCCGCGACATCGTGTTGATGAAAGCCGTAGGCATCAACCCGGTCGTGGTTCATGGTGGTGGCCCGCAGATCGGTGATCTGCTCAAGCGCCTGTCGATCGAGAGCCACTTCGTCGATGGCATGCGCGTCACCGACGCCGCGACCATGGATGTGGTGGAAATGGTTCTCGGCGGTCAGGTCAACAAAAGCATCGTCAACCTGAT
>NZ_JBIUWI010000115.1:6741-8103 GCF_044743385.1 Pseudomonas sp. NPDC087639
ATCAACCGTCACGGCGGCAGCGCCATCGGCCTGACCGGTAAAGACGCCGGGCTGATTCGCGCGAAAAAGCTCACCGTCACCCGCCAGACCCCGGAGATGACTCAACCGGAAATCATCGACATCGGTCAGGTAGGCGAAGTGGTCGGGATCAACACCGAGCTGCTGAACCTGCTGGTCAAAGGCAATTTCATCCCGGTGATCGCGCCGATCGGCGTGGGTGAAAATGGCGAGTCGTACAACATCAACGCGGATCTGGTGGCCGGTAAAGTCGCTGAAGCGCTGAAAGCCGAAAAGCTGATGCTGCTGACCAACATCGCGGGCCTGATGGACAAATCGGGCACGGTGTTGACTGGTCTAAGCACCCAACAGGTCGACGACCTGATCGCCGACGGCACCATCTACGGCGGTATGTTGCCGAAGATCCGCTGCGCACTGGAAGCGGTTCAGGGCGGCGTAGGTAGCTCGCTGATCATCGACGGCCGCGTGCCGAACGCGATCCTGCTGGAAATCTTCACCGATACCGGTGTGGGCACGCTGATCAGCAATCGCAAGCGTCCGTAAGCTACACAAACGAAAAGACCCCGCTCAGCCTGACTGAGCGGGGTCTTTTTTTGCCTGCTTTCGGCGATCAGACGCCGAACTGGGCGCGGTACGCTTCCACGGCCGGCAAATGCTGCTTGAGCTGCGGATCATCAGCGAGGAACTCCAGCACCTGATTCAGCGAAACGATGCTGATCACCGGAATGCCGAAATCGCGTTCCACTTCCTGGATCGCCGACAATTCACCATTGCCGCGCTCCTGGCGGTTCAGGGCGATCAGCACGCCGGCAGCCTTGGCGCCGTCCTGGGAAGCGATGATCTGCATCACTTCGCGGATCGCGGTGCCGGCGGTGATCACGTCGTCGATGATCAGCACTTCACCGGTCAGCGGTGCGCCGACCAGGCTGCCGCCTTCGCCGTGGGCCTTGGCTTCCTTGCGGTTGAAGCACCATGGCAGGTCACGGTCGTGATGCTCGGCCAGCGCAACGGCAGTGGTCGCCGCCAGCGGGATGCCTTTGTAGGCTGGGCCAAAGAGCACGTCGAAGGCAATGCCGCTTTCGACAATGGCCGCCGCGTAGAAACGACCCAGTTGCGCCAGGGCAGAACCCGAGTTGAACAGGCCGGCATTGAAGAAGTAAGGACTGGTACGCCCGGACTTCAGGGTGAACTCACCGAAGCGCAAAACGCCGCGATCGATGGCAAAACGAATGAAATCGCGCTGATACGCTTGCATGAAAAAAACCCCAAATACCACGGATTTAGCTAATTAGCTTGACGCCGTGGGTCATAGACGCTCGCGAGTTTGGGGGGGATGTATGCGGG
>NZ_JBIUWI010000116.1:0-7811 GCF_044743385.1 Pseudomonas sp. NPDC087639
AATATAAGGAAACAGATCGATCCCGGCGTGACGGCGGCCCGTCGCCCGGCGTCCCGATAACGGTACTTTTACGCTATGACCGCACCGACTGCAATTCGCCGACTCAACGCTGCTGACCCGGATTTCGCGCATCATCTGGATCATCTGCTGAGCTGGGAAAGTGTGTCTGACGACTCGGTCAATCAGCGCGTGCTGGACATCATCAAGGCTGTGCGCGAGCGCGGTGACGCGGCGCTGGTCGAGTTCACCCAGAAGTTCGACGGTCTCGAAGTCGCCTCGATGGCCGACCTGATCCTGCCGCGCGAGCGTCTGGAGCTGGCCCTGACCCGCATCACCGTGCCTCAGCGCGAAGCACTGGAAAAAGCCGCGGCCCGTGTGCGCAGCTACCACGAAAAACAGAAGCAGGATTCCTGGAGCTACACCGAAGCCGATGGCACGGTGCTGGGCCAGAAGGTTACGCCGCTGGATCGCGCAGGCCTGTACGTGCCGGGCGGCAAGGCGTCGTACCCGTCGTCGGTGTTGATGAACGCCATTCCGGCCAAGGTTGCCGGTGTGACCGAAGTGGTCATGGTCGTGCCGACTCCGCGCGGTGAAATCAACGAACTGGTGCTGGCCGCTGCGTGCATCGCAGGCGTCGATCGTGTGTTCACCATCGGTGGCGCACAAGCCGTTGCCGCGCTGGCCTATGGCACCGAAAGCGTGCCGAAAGTGGATAAAGTGGTCGGCCCGGGCAACATCTATGTGGCCACCGCCAAGCGCCACGTGTTCGGTCAGGTCGGCATCGACATGATCGCCGGCCCTTCGGAAATCCTTGTGGTGTGCGACGGCCAGACCGATCCGGACTGGATCGCCATGGACCTGTTCTCCCAAGCCGAGCACGATGAAGACGCTCAAGCGATTCTGGTCAGCCCCGACGCCGAGTTCCTCGACAGGGTCGCCGCGAGCATCGACAAACTGCTGCCGACCATGGATCGCGCAACCATCATCGAAACCTCGATCAATGGCCGCGGCGCGCTGATTCAAGTGCGTGACATGGCACAGGCCATCGAAGTCGCCAACCGCATCGCCCCGGAACACCTGGAGCTCTCGGTCGCTGACCCGCAAGCCTGGCTGCCGCAGATCCGCCACGCCGGCGCGATCTTCATGGGCCGTCACACCTCCGAAGCCTTGGGCGACTACTGCGCAGGCCCGAACCACGTATTGCCGACCTCCGGCACGGCGCGTTTTTCCTCGCCACTGGGTGTTTATGACTTCCAGAAACGCTCGTCGATCATCTTCTGTTCCGAGGCCGGTGCTTCCGAGCTGGGCAAGACCGCATCGGTACTCGCCCGTGGCGAATCCCTGAGCGCCCACGCGCGCAGCGCCGAATACCGCATCATTGACGACAAGCAGGGGAACTGAACATGAGTAAATTCTGGAGCCCGTTCGTCAAGGATCTGGTGCCTTATGTGCCGGGCGAACAGCCGAAGCTGACCAGACTGGTCAAGCTCAACACCAATGAAAACCCCTACGGCCCGTCGCCAAAAGCCCTGGCGGCGATGCAGACCGAACTCAACGATAATCTGCGCCTGTACCCTGATCCGAACAGTGATCTGCTGAAAAACGCCGTCGCTCAGTACTACGGCGTGCAGAGCAATCAGGTGTTCCTCGGCAACGGTTCGGACGAAGTGCTCGCCCACATTTTCCACGGCCTGCTGCAACACGATCAGCCGATTCTCTTCCCGGACATCAGCTACAGCTTCTATCCGGTGTATTGCGGGTTGTACGGCATCAAGTTCGACGCAGTGCCGCTGGACGCACAGTTCCAGATCAACCCGGCGGACTACGCCAAGCCGAACGGCGGGATCATTTTCCCCAACCCGAACGCACCGACCGGTTGCCTGCTGGCACTGGAAGCGGTCGAGCAGATTCTCAAGGCCAGCCCTGATTCGGTGGTGGTAGTGGATGAGGCTTATATCGACTTTGGCGGCGAGACAGCGATCAGTCTGGTGGACCGTTACCCGAACCTGCTGGTGACCCAGACTCTGTCCAAGTCGCGCTCGTTGGCCGGCCTGCGCGTTGGCCTGGCAGTGGGGCATCCGGACCTGATCGAGGCGCTGGAGCGGATCAAGAACAGCTTCAACTCTTATCCTTTGGATCGTCTGGCGAATGTCGGAGCGGCGGCGGCATTCGAAGACCGCGAGTATTTCGACAAGACCTGTCGTCTGGTGATCGAGAGCCGTGAGTGGGTGGTTGCGCAGTTGCAGGGCAAAGGTTTTGAAGTCTTGCCGTCGGCAGCGAACTTCATTTTTGCTCGGCATCCGCAACATGATGCGGCAGGGCTGGCGGCTAAATTGCGCGAGCAGGGCGTGATCGTTCGGCACTTCAAGCAGGAGCGAATTGCGCAGTTCCTGCGGATTTCGATTGGCACGCCGGAGCAGAATCAGGCGTTGATTGATGGGCTCGGCGAACTCTAAAACACCATTACCCCTGTAGGAGCGAGCCTGCTCGCGATAGCGGACGGACATTCAACATTTATGTTGACTGACCCGGCGCAATCGCGAGCAGGCTCGCTCCTACAGGGGACTTGTGTTGGTTATTCGTGATGTGGCTCACCCAAAAACGTTAGCGAACTGAACAGTCCACGACTGTTCACATCAACACTGTCCTTCACCGGCACCTCTACTTGCGCCGCAATCACATTCAACCCTTCATTACGCACCAACACCTGCGCACGCCCATCCTTGTCAGTCTCGGTGCTCAGCGTATTCGGCGCACTGCGATAGTCGCCAATCAACTTCACGCCCGCCGCCGGTTTGCCATCGAGCAATACCCGCACCGGCAATGATTTCCCCGGTCCGACCGTCAGCGGATCGACTTCCGGCAAAATCAGCAACTTGATCTGATCAAGCTTGGGCAACTTCGCCCCCGGCTGATAAATCGCCAGGCTGTACTTAAACGTCTCCGTTGCCTCGACAGCGCCCGGGACTTTGCTGCGACCCTCGTTGATCCACTTCTTGTCAGCGGTTTGCGACCACATCCCGTTGTTTAGTGCCACGGCCATGACCGCCGGTCTTTTCAGCGGCTTCAGACGTGCATGATCGGGCAGGCGTTCGACGCTGACCGGGATCATTTTGCCGCCCGCGTCATAGGCCCAGGCGCCGCTGATTTTCTGCGCCTTGAAGGCATTGTCTTCGGCGCCGTGGCCGTAGATCACTTCGATATTGCCGCGACGTTGTTCTGTCCACAGGCCATGGGCCGAAGCCTGGGTGGCGAACAGTGCGGCGATGATCAGTAGGGTTTTGCGGCATTGCATGATGACGTCCTTTTACAGGTTGAGTGTCAGGCTGACGGTGAAGTTGCGCGGCTCGCCGGGGTTGACCCAGTAGTTGCTGTAGGAGCGCTCGTAGTATTTTTCATCGAAGACGTTGTTCAGGTTCAGGCCGACCGTGACGTTGTCGCTGGCCTTGTAATGGGCCAGCAGATCGACGGTGTGATAGGCCGGCATTTCAAAGTCGCCGCCGGCTTCACCGGAGCGATCGCCGACATAAGTAAACGCCGCGCCGACGTCCGAGCCGCGCAAATGGCCGTCCTGAAATTCATAAACCCCCAGCAGGCTGCCGCTGCGTTTGGCCACGCCAAGAATGCGGCTGCCGGTGGGAATCACCGCATCGCCCTTGGTGACTTCGGCGTCGATGTAGGCGAATGCGCCGATGACTCGCAGCGCATCGGTTACTTGCCCGGTCACTTGCAGATCGAATCCACTACTGCGTGCCTTGCCCATGGCCCGGCTGGTGTCGGTGGAGGGATCGAGGGCGAGGACGTTTTCCTTGTCGATGTGGAAGAAGGCGAGGGTGCTGCTCAAACGCTCGTCGAACAATTCGTTCTTGATGCCGATTTCGTAACCCACGCCTTCTTCGGGATCGAATGATTTGCCGGAGGCATCGAGGCCGTTGTTGGGTTTGAACGAGGTCGAAGCGTTGGCGAACAGGCCGGTATTCGGCGTCAGTTGATAGAGCAGGCCGGCGCGTTGGGTGAGGGCGTCGTGGGTCTGGCGGCTTTTGGTGTTGCGGCTGTGATCGTCGATGCGTTGATCAAAGTGCTCGAAGCGCGCACCGACCATTCCACGCAGTTTGTCGGTGAAGACGATTTGATCCTGCAGGTTCAGCGCATGGCTTTCGACGTGTTCGAAGAAATCGGTACCCGAGCGTGCGCCGTTGGGTTTCGGCTGGCCGTAGACCGGCTTGTAAATGTCGATGGCGTAAGGGCCGCCAGCGATGGTAGTGACGCGCTCGTTCTTGCGGTAGTTCTCGTACTCGCTGCCGATCAGCAGTTCGTGCTGCCAGGGGCCGAGGTCGAAGAGTCCGCGCAATTCCAGTTGGGTGATGCTGTCGTGCCAGTGGGTGTCACGCTCGCGATAGCGTCGGTTCACCGTATGACCGTCAGCGTTCAGAGCACGACTTTCAGAAGCGTTGCCCCAGAGTTTGCCTTCCTTGTAATGGCTGGCCAGGCGCAGTTTCCAGTTGTCGTTGAGGTGATGTTCGAGGGTGGCCTGAAGCAGGTTGTTGTGGTTGTCGATGTTGCCGTCGTTCGGTTCGCCGAGGAAGGTCGAGCGCGAAACGCCGCTCCATTTGTTGTTTGGCGCGACGATGCCGCGGTCGAACGTGGAGCTGAGGCGGACGATTTCGCTTTCCACCAACAGCGATGTGTCGGGATTGAGTTGCCAACTGATCGAGGGCGCGACGAATACACGCTGGCTGTCGACGTGATCGCGAAAGCTGTGGTTGTCCTCGACGGCCAGGTTGATCCGCGAGAGCACATCACCCTGTTCATCGAGTGGCGTGTTGACGTCCAGCGCGGTGCGGTAGCGATCCCAACTGCCGGCGCTGGTTTGCAGGGTGGTAAAGGCTTCGGGTTGCGGTTTTTTGGTGACGATGTTCACTGTGCCGCCCGGATCCCCTCGGCCATAGAGGCTGGCGGCAGGGCCTTTGAGCACTTCGATGCGCTCGATGTTGGCGGCGTCGGGTGTGGCCGGGTAGCCGCGATTGGCGCTGAAACCGTCCTTGTAGAACTCCGAGGTGGTGAAACCGCGCACGCTGTATTCGTAGAGGGTCAGGCCGCCGAAGTTGTTTTGCTTGGACACGCCGCCGGCAAAATCCAGCGCGCGTTCGACGCTGCTGCTGCCCAGATCCTTGAGCACGCTGGCGGGCACCACGCTGATTGCCTGCGGGATGTCGCGGATCGCGGTGTCGGTTTTGGTCGCGCTGGACGAGCGCGTGGCGCGGTAGCCTGTGACGGGCCCGGTAGGGGATTGGTAGTCGGAGGTGACGCTGATGGCGTCGAGTTCGAGTGGCTGCGATTCTTCGGCGAAGACTGGATCGCACAGCAGACCCAGAGGTAAACCGAGGGTCAGGCCCAGCAGCGAGGCCTTTGTTCGAGACGACATGTTATGTTGTTCCAATTGTTTAATTGAAACAATATAACATGCCTGTTGAGAATGTCTGTTATTCGCGCCGCTGGCGCGAACAAAGTCTTACTCTTCTTTTTCCTTCACCGGTGCCGGTGGTGGTCGCAGGCCGATTTCAGCGGTCAGCTTGATCTCTTTGCCATTGCGCATGACCTGAATCGTCACTTTGTCGGTCGGTTTGATCCGCGCCACCTGGTTCATCGAACGGCGGCCATCGCCGGCCGGTTCGCCATCGATGCTGAGAATCACGTCACCCAGTTGCAGGCCGGCCTTCTGCGCCGGGCCATCACGGAAAATCCCCGCCACCACGATTCCCGGGCGCCCGGACAAACCAAACGACTCGGCCAGTTCCTGGGTCAGCGGCTGTACTTCAATCCCCAGCCAGCCACGAATCACCTGGCCGTGCTCGATGATCGATTTCATCACTTCCATCGCCAGTTTCACCGGGATGGCAAAGCCGATGCCTTGCGAGCCACCGGATTTGGAGAAGATCGCGGTGTTGATGCCGGTGAGGTTGCCATTGGCATCGACCAGCGCACCGCCGGAGTTGCCCGGGTTGATCGCCGCGTCGGTCTGGATGAAGTCTTCGTAGTTGTTCAGGCCCAACTGATTGCGCCCGGTGGCGCTGATGATGCCCATGGTCACGGTCTGGCCGACGCCGAACGGGTTGCCAATGGCCAGTGCGACGTCGCCGATACGGATGTTGTCCGAGCGGCCTACAGTGATCGCCGGCAGATTTTTCAAGTCGATCTTCAGGACAGCGAGGTCGGTTTCCGGGTCGCTGCCAATCACCCTGGCCAGGGTTTCACGGCCATCCTTGAGCGCCACAACGATTTGATCGGCGCCGCTGGTCACGTGGTTGTTGGTCAGGATGTAGCCCTCCGGGCTCATGATCACGCCCGAGCCGAGGCTCGATTCCATGCGTTTCTGCTTGGGCGAGTTGTCACCGAAGAAGCGGCGGAACTGCGGGTCTTCAAACAGCGGATGCGCCGGTTTGTTGATGACCTTGGTCGTATAGAGGTTGACCACGGACGGCGCGGCGATGGTTACCGCATCGGCATAGGACACCGGCCCCTGCTGCACGCTGGTGGTTTGCGGGGCCTGCTGCAGGTTGACGTCGAGGCTCGGAAGCCCGACCCACTGCGGGTAACGCTGAATAATCAACAGTGCGATAAGCACACCGGCCAACAGCGGCCAGCCAAAAAAACGCAGCACCTTGAGCATTAAGCACGTCCTGGAAAAGTTGCAGGCGGGGTCAGACCGCCCAGAAGGTCGCGCATTATACGAGGCCGCGCGTGCCTCTGAACGGGATATTTAGGAGTCTTTCATGGCCGTTGCCCTCAGCACCCTCGTCGAAGAAGCCGACCGTTACCTTGGCAGTGCGAAAATTGCCGATTACTGCCCCAACGGCTTGCAGGTCGAAGGCCGTCCGCAAGTGATGCGCATCGTCAGCGGCGTCACCGCCAGCCAGGCTCTGCTCGATGCTGCCGTTGAAGCAGAGGCCGATCTGGTGCTGGTGCACCACGGCTACTTCTGGAAGGGCGAGAACCCGTGCATTACCGGCATGAAGCAGCGTCGCTTGAAGACTCTGCTCAAGCACGACATCAGCCTGCTCGCTTATCACCTGCCACTGGATCTGCACCCGGACGTTGGCAACAACGTTCAGTTGGCGCGTCAACTGGACATCACGGTCGAAGGCCCGCTGGATCCGGACAATCTGAAAATCGTCGGTCTGGTCGGTTCGCTGAGCGAACCCATGACCCCGCGTGATTTCGCCCGCAAGGTGCAGGAAGTCATGGGCCGCGAACCGCTGCTGATTGAAGGCAGCGCAATGATCCGCCGGGTCGGCTGGTGCACCGGCGGCGGTCAGGGTTATATCGATCACGGTGTGGCGGCGGGGGTCGATTTGTTCATCAGCGGTGAAGCATCGGAGCAGACCTTCCACAGTGCCCGGGAAAACGACATCAGCTTCATCGCCGCCGGCCACCATGCCACCGAGCGCTATGGTGTGCAGGCGCTGGGCGATTATCTGGCGAAGCGTTTTGCCGTCGAACACATCTTCATCGACTGCCCGAATCCGATCTGAATCCACCACAAATCCCTGTGGGAGCGAGCCTGCTCGCGAAGGCGTCAAACCTTCAATACAAAGGTGTCCGGCACACCGCTTTCGCGAGCAGGCTCGCTCCCACAAGGGCACTGCTCGGCAGAACTGGCAGGCATATTCATATACCCTTTCGATCTAGTTGGCGTCCTGATTAGAAGAGGTCGCTGTGCTAGGATTCCCCGCTCGAACACGGCCCGCTGGCCGTTCATAAGAAAGCTTTCGTGAGTAGCCATGGTCGACAAACTGACGCATCTGAAACAG
>NZ_JBIUWI010000117.1:0-7719 GCF_044743385.1 Pseudomonas sp. NPDC087639
CAATGAGTCTCCCTTGACCCCGGCCAGCGCACGACCGCGCATCGGGCCGTATACATGGATGTTGCCATCGGCAAGAAGTTCCGCCCCCGGACTGACCGAGGACACCACGACCAGATCGCCACCCTGGGCGTATATCTGTTGGCCACCACGCACTGGCGTAGTGATGACACGGGTCGGTTTGATGGCCGGCTCGGGCGGCTTTTCCGGTTTCTTTTTGACTTCGGCTTCCGGGGTTTCCAGCGGCCGCTCACGGGCGCCGGATGGCGGCAGCACCGGGATGTCGATGGCGATGGCGGCCGCTATGTCTTCGATACGGCTGGCGCGAATCGCCAGGGTGCGCAGGCCATGCTGGCGGCACACGCGCATCAGGCCCGGCAGATCGACCGCGCCTTCGCTCGGTGGCAGTTTGTCCAGCGCCAGAACCAGCGGCGCGTTGCTGAAGAAGTTCGGCGCCTGGGCGACTTTGGCGGCCAATTGCCGATCGAGGCTTTCGAGGTCGTTACGGGCCAGTTCCAGCACAGTGATGGCCAGCATGCTGCCCTTGAGCTGGAATACGGGATCTTGGTCTAACGGTTCGGTTTGGCTCATGTCGGCATACAACGGCTTGTCACTAAAAGTGCCGAGACTTATAACGAGAACGCCCGCGAGCCGCAAGCCGGGTCGAACGATGTAGAATGCGCGGCCACTGTATTTACGGAAGCTTTAATGGATCGCCCGCGTTTTCGAAAAGCATTTCTTGCTCCACGCTTCTGGCCGCTCTGGTGCGGGCTGGGGCTTTTGTGGCTGATCGTGCAATTGCCGTATCCGGCGTTGCTGACCATCGGTCGATTTTTGGGCGCCTTGATGTATCGCGTGGCCGGCGACCGGCGGCGCATCGCCAAGCGCAATCTTGAACTGTGCTTCCCGGAAAAATCCGCCGCCGAGCGCAAACGCCTGCTCAAGGCAAACTTCGCCTCTACCGGTATCGCCTTTTTTGAAATGGCGATGAGCTGGTGGTGGTCCCGTGAGCGCCTGGCGAAACTGGCCCACGTCGAAGGTCTGGAGCATCTGCAAAAGGCCCAGCGTGAAGGCAAAGGTGTGATTCTGATGGCCGCGCATTTCACCACGCTGGAAATCGGCGCGGCGCTGCTCGGTCAGCAGCACACCATCGACGGCATGTACCGCGAACACAAGAATCCATTGTTCGACTTCGTCCAGCGTCGTGGTCGCGAGCGGCACAACCTCGATTCGCTGGCGGTGGAGCGCGATGACGTGCGTGGCATGCTCAAGCTGCTGCGTTCAGGTCGGGCGATCTGGTACGCACCGGATCAGGACTACGGCGCCAAGCAAAGCATCTTCGTGCCGCTGTTCGGCATTCAGGCCGCGACCGTGACCGCGACCACCAAATTCGCCCGGTTGGGTAAAGCGCTGGTGGTGCCGTTCACTCAGGAGCGTCTGGCGGACGGCAGCGGTTATCGCCTGACTATTCACCCGCCGCTGGAAGACTTCCCCGGCGAGACCGAAGAGGCCGACTGCATCCGCATCAACCAGTGGGTCGAGAGCGCATTGCGTGCCTGCCCCGAGCAATACCTGTGGGCGCATCGCCGCTTCAAAAGCCGTCCGCCGGGCGAGCCGAAGCTGTACGCCAAACGCGGTTGAACCAATCCCTATAAGCACCATGGAGTGTTGCGATGAGCCCAGCTGAACCGGTCACAGGTTTGATTCTTTCCGGCGGCGGGGCTCGGGCGGCGTATCAGGTGGGGGTGCTGGCGGCGATTGCCGAGTTGCTGCCGTTGGGCGCCGACAATCCGTTTCCGGTAATCGTCGGCACCTCGGCCGGGGCGATCAACGCGGTCAGTCTGGCCAGTGGTGCCACGGACTTTCGTGCTGCCATCGAACGCCTGACCCTTTTCTGGCAGGGCTTTCGCAGCCACCGCGTGCTGCGCAGCGACTGGCCGGGCGTGATCCACCAGGCCAGCCGCTTCGTCAGCCACAGCTTGCTTGGCCTCGGTCGCCAGCTGCCGGTGGCGCTGCTCAACAGTTCGCCACTGCGCGACCTGCTCAATGAAAAACTGCACATGCCCGGCATCGCCGAATCCATCGCGCGCAAGCAATTGCATGCGGTGGCGGTGACCGCGTTCGGCTACGAGTCGGGGCAGGCGGTGACGTTCTATCAGGGTGGCGGCAAGATTGATGCGTGGTTGCGCCATCGACGCATCGGTGTGCCGACGCAATTGTCGGTGGAGCATCTGCTGGCGAGTTCGGCAATTCCGCTGTTGTTCGCTCCGGTGAAAATCGGTGAGGAATATTTCGGCGACGGCGCGGTGCGGCAATCGGCGCCGATCAGCCCGGCGTTGCACCTGGGTGCCAGTCGCGTGCTGGTGGTGGGCGTCAGCGGCAACCCGCGCGGGTTCGATCCCGAGCAGCCACTGGAGCGCACCTACACCGGTCAACAGCCGACGCTGGCGCAGATCGGCGGGCACATGCTCAACAGCACGTTCATTGACAGCCTGGAGGGCGATATCGAGCTGCTTCAGCGTCTCAACCAGTTCAGCCATCTGATGCCCGAAGGTACGCCGACTCGCGAGTTGGGTGTGGCGCCGGTGGAGGTGTTGGTGATTTCGCCGAGTCAGCCAATCGATGAGATCGCGGCGCGACATCGGCAGGAATTGCCGGCGGCGTTGCGCTTGTTCTTGCGTGGGCCGGGGGCGACCAAGACCAGTGGGGCCGGGGTGTTGAGTTATCTGCTGTTCGAGGCGGGGTATTGCAGCGAGTTGATCGATCTGGGGCGGCGCGATGCGTTGGCCAAGCGTGAGGAGCTGTGCCGGTTTTTAGGATTGCGGCAGGAGTGAGATCTGCGGTGAGGCCTTCGCGAGCAGGCTCGCTCCCACAGGGATTTGTGTCGTTCACAAAACCAATGTGGGAGCGAGCCTGCTCGCGAAGCTTTTAGAGCGAAAGATCGCAGCCTGCGATCTTTTGATCTTTATCAGAAGTGGAACTTCACCAGGAAGCTTGTGGTGCTCTGATTGGTCTTGAACGCACCGGTATCGTCGATCCCGTACTTGTCTTTCCAGTAGTCGTATTCAACACCGACATACAACTGCTTCTCGCCGAAACTCAGCGCCTTGCCCAGGTCGTATTTGATCTGTGGGTTGAAGTGCAGGTTGGCGTGGTAATCGCCCTTGGAGTTGGAGTCGTTGTCAGTCACCCAGTCCATGAAGCCGTCGATGAGGATGTCCGACTTGCCGACCGGGATGGTGTAGGACCAGACCGGGGTAATCTGCCAGACGTTGTCACCGGCGCGTGCACCTTGGGTGTGGCGCTGGTAGAAGTTCAACTGGAAGTAGTCGAAGCCCGGGATGGCCAGGTCGAAGCCCGGACCGATCAGGTACGACTCGGTGTCGCCTTCGCCGAACTCGTAGGTCATCGCCACCAGAACGTCTTTGATCGGGCCGAACTCGATCTTCTGGTCGAGCACTTTGCCCAGCGAGATACGCGGGCTGAACTCACCGTAATAGGTGTTCGGGCCGTTGCTGAAGTCCTTGCCACCGTTGTAGAAGATCTTGTCGAGGAAGAAGAAGTTATCCCCGTACTTCCACGCATCGGCGTGCTCGAAGGTGACGGTCTGCTGGATGCGCGGGTTGACCTGGAAATCCTTGCCATAGAGGTAAGTCAGGCTGTTGTTCTGCCATTGCAGCAGGCCTTCGGCCATGGCCTGCCCCCCGGCCAACATCGATCCCGCGAGCATCAGGCTGGTGCACATACGTTTCATTCGGTTGCTCCCAAAGTAGGTGTTCCACGTTTATTTTTTTAAGATCGGCGCTCTGGTGTGGCGCCTTTTTTCGTTGCTGCAAAAGTCATCCGATCGGTCAGCTTCGCTATCGATAGCAAGAGCTGGGCCAACGCTTTCAGAAAGCAAAAAAACGCCCGTTCGGCTGCTGAAAAACAGTCGATTGAGCGTGTTTTCGGGATGCCTCGGTACTGGCCGGGGCCGGGATAAGTTGGCTTTTCGGTCAGGAATTAAATCCGGGCTTTTTTTTAGACCGAATTCAAGAGGCCGCGGAGAATACTGACTCCTTGGCCAGCTCTCAAGTGCCCCGCAACAGAGCACCGACGACAGGTATGGGGCACGGTTGCGGGTCATCTTAGAAGTGCACCTTCACCAGCAGGCTGGCGGTGTTCTGATTGGTGTCGAGGTTGCGGCTGTTTTCGACCCCGTATTTATTTTTCCAATAGCTGTACTCGGTGCCGACGTACAACTGCTTATGACTCCAGCCAAGGGCTTTGCCGAGGTCATACTTGATCTGCGGATTGATGTGCAGGTTGGCGTGGTAGGTGCCGCGCGAGTTCTCGTCGTTGTCGACAACCCAGTCCAGATAGCCGTCGATCAGCAGATCGGAATTGCCCACGGGAATGCTGTACGACCAGCCGGGGCTGATCTGCCAGACGCCATCGCCGGGACGCGGGCCCTCGGTCTGGCGACGGAAGATGTTCAGGGTGACGTAGTTGAAGCCGGGCACCTTGAGGTCAAAGCCTGGGCCGATCAGATAGGCCTCGCTTTCACCTTCGCCGTACTCGTAGGTCATCGCCAGCAAGACGTCCTTGATCGGGCCGAACTCGATTTTCTGATCGAAGATCTTGCCGAACGAAAAACGCGGAGTGAATTCGCCGTAGAAGGTGTGCGGGCCTTTGTTGCGGTCTTCCTGGCCGTTGTAGAAGATCTTGTCGACGAACAGGAAGTTGTCGCCGTACTTCCACTTGTCAGCATGTTCGAACGTCACCGTCTGCTGAATCGACGGATTGATCGCGAAATTCTTGCCGTACAGATAGCTCAGGCTGTTGGTCTGCCACAGCAATAAATCGCCGGCCATGGTTTGGGATGCGGCCAGCAGGCAGCCGCTCAACAGCAGGTTGGTTTGCGTGCGAATCATCTGTTGCTCCCTCTTGTTTTTATTTTTCAGGCGCAGAGTTGCTCTCCCACAAGGGGCTATCGGTGTTGCTGTTAATGCGGGTGCGCGTGGCAGTCGTTGATCGTTGCGCGCTCTTTGCCGCCAAGAATGTTGAACAGCAGGTTCAGCGTCAGCGCACTGAGCGTGGCCATGGCGATACCGCTGTGGGTGATCGGGCTCATCCACAGCGGCAGGTGGGCGAAGAACTCCGGACGCACCACCGGGATCAGGCCCATGCCGATGCTCACTGCCACCAGCAACTGATTGCGACGATCACCGATGTCGGCTTCTTGCAGGATCTTGATCCCGGTGGCCGCGACCATGCCGAACATCGCAATCGCCGCACCGCCCAATACGGCCGGTGGAATCGAGGCCACCAGGAACGCCGCTTTCGGTAGCAGGCTGAGCATGATGAGCAAGCCACCGGCGACGATGGTCACCGAGCGGCAGCGCACACCGGTCATCTGCACCAGGCCGATGTTCTGCGCGAACGAAGAGTGGGTGAAGGTATTGAAGAACCCGGCAACGAACGACGCGCCGGCATCGCACAGCAAGCCGCGACGCAGCATGCGCGGGCAGACTTCCTGGCCGGTGATCTTGCCCAGCGCCAAGAACATCCCGGTGGACTCGACGAAGATGATCACCACCACCAGGCACATCGACAGGATCGGTGCGAGTTCGAATTTCGGCATGCCGAAATGCAGCGGGGTAACGAACTGAATCCACGGCGCGTTGGCCATGCCGCTCAAGTCGACCATGCCGATCGCCCCGCACAGCAGGTAGCCGAAGCACATGCCGATCAACACGGAGATATTGACCCAGAAACCGCGCATGAAGCGGTGGATCAGCAAAATGGTGCCCAACACCAGTGCGGCGATGGCCAGATAAATCGGTGAGCCGAATTGCGCAGCGGCGGCACCGCCACCGGCCCAATTCACGGCCACGGGAAACAGCGACAAACCGATCGAGGTGATCACCGTGCCGGTCACCAGCGGCGGGAAGAAGCGCACGACTTTGGACATGAACGGCGCGATGATCATGCCGAAGAAACCGGCGGCGATCGTTGCACCGAAGATCCCTTGCAGACCGATACCGGGCATCCCGGCCATGGCGACCATGCTGCCCACAGCGGCAAAACTGGCGCCCATCATCACCGGCATGCGAATGCCCATCGGGCCGATCCCCATCGACTGCACGATGGTGGCGATGCCGGCGACCAGCAGGTCGGCGTTGATCAGGAAGGCGATTTCTTCACGACTCAGGCCAGCGGCCTGTCCGATGATCAACGGCACCGCGATGGCACCGCCGTACATCAGCAGAACATGTTGCAAACCGACCAGGATCAGTTGCAAAAGGGGCAAACGCTGAATGGCGGGTGCGTCGGGGATGCGCGCTTTGGACAGCTCGGACATGCAACACCTCGGATCTTTTTTATTCTTGTGATTGAACAGCTGCCGGGTTGCTCACAGCTGTTTTTTTGCATCAGGTAAACCGCGCTGCGGCTAATCGCTGGCAAGCCAGCTCCCACAGGATTCAGGTAATCCCTGTGGGAGCTGGCTTGCCAGCGATGCTTTTACTGCTTAGTTGGTCTGGGCTCCCTGGGCGATCCAGGCACCGATCAGGTCACGTTCCTGCTGGGTCATCTGTGTGATGTTGCCCAGTGGCATGATCTGTGTGGTGATGGCTTGCGCCTGGATCCGCGCCGCGTTCTGGCGGATCTGCTCAGGGGTGTCGAGCATCACGCCGGCCGGGGCGGCGCTGAACAGTGGGCTGGTCGGTTTGGCCGAGTGGCACACCGTGCAGCGTTCCTGGATCACGTTGTGCACCTTGTCGAAACCGGGGCCGGCGTTGGACGCCTGTGTCGGTGCCGCAGCAGGGGTGGCAGGTGCTGCCGGTTGCGCTGCTTCAGCCGGTTTCGCGCCACCACCCAGTGCCGTTTCCGGCAGCGGCTGGTACTCGATTTTCGCTGGTGCGTTGGCCACTTCCGGAGCTGTCGACATCGGCGTTGGGCCGGTGACGTAAGCCAGGCTGATCATCCCGACCGCTGCGACAGGCAGCGTCCATGCAAATTTGTGGCTGTCGTGACGGGTGTTGAAGTAGTGACGCACCAACACTGCAAACACTGCGATCCCGGCCAGGATCAACCAGTTGTACTGGCTGCCGTAAGTGCTCGGGAAGTGGTTGCTGATCATGATGAACAGCACCGGCAGGGTGAAGTAGTTGTTGTGACGCGAACGCAACAAGCCTTTGGCTGGCAGCGCCGGATCGGGCGTGCGGTTCTCGGCAATCGCCGCCACCAGTGCGCGCTGCGCCGGCATGATGATGCGGAACACGTTGCCGACCATGATGGTGCCGATGATCGCGCCGACGTGCAGGTACGCACCACGACCGCTGAACACCTTGCTGAAGCCATATGCCGCGCCGATGATCAGCACGAACAGGATGAAACCGAGCAGGGCAGGGCGTTTGCCCAGAGCGGAGTCGCACAGGAAGGAGTAGATGAACCAGCCGAGGAACAGCGAGCCGATACCGATGGCCACGCCTTCAGGGCCGCTCAGCGTGCTGCCCGGAGCCAGCAGGTAAAGCGTCGGGTTGTAGTAGAACACCACGCACAGCAGCGCGATCCCCGACATCCAGGTGAAGTAGGCTTCCCATTTGAACCAGTGCAGGTTCTCCGGCATTGCCGGCGGGGCCAGTTTGTATTTTTCCAGGTGGTAGATACCGCCGCCGTGGATCGCCCACAGATCACCGGCCAGACCGGTTTTCGGGTTGACGCGGTTGAGGTTGTTCT
>NZ_JBIUWI010000118.1:0-7691 GCF_044743385.1 Pseudomonas sp. NPDC087639
CCGCTACATCGGAGAAGTAAGAGTGATGGCGGAAAGGTTCGCGTTTGTGCACGTTGGACAAATGCACTTCGATGAATGGGATGCTCACTCCCAGCAGCGCGTCACGTAATGCAACACTTGTATGTGTAAAAGCTGCTGGATTGATCAGGATGAAATCCACACCTTCGCCGCGCGCGGCGTGGATGCGATCGATCAATTCGTACTCGGCATTGCTTTGCAGATGCAACAGATGATGGCCGGCTTCACGGGCGCGGCGCTCCAGGTCCTGATTGATCTGTGCCAGGGTCGTCGACCCATAGGTGCCCGGTTCGCGGGTGCCGAGCAGGTTCAGGTTGGGGCCGTGCAGCACCAGTAAGGTTGCCATCTGCGTGTCCTTGTTATGAATAAGCAGTCGTCAGAACCCGGCGACTATGCCGCAAAGACTTTGTGACTGTCCAGTTCTATGCAATAGCCAGCACGATGGCCGATGTTTGCGCAAAATTTGTGACCGCGTGATCTGATCCGGTCATTGTGGTGATTGATCTGGCGTTATCGCGAGCAGGCTCGCTCCCACATTGGAATGCACACCTCTGTGGGAGCGAGCCTGCTCGCGAAGGCGATTTATCAGACACGGAAGGCCTGAACGGCCGTATGCAACTGCCCGCCCAATACCAGCAGGTTCTCGCCCTGTTCACGGCCCTGGCCGATGCGCAGCAAGTTATCCCCACCTAATTGATGAATCCGCTCGCTGTGATCGCGAATCTCGCTGACCGCGCCGCTCTGCTGCGCGGTGATATCGGCGATGCGGATCGCTGTGTCGGAAATGGTCTGGATCGCCCCGACGATCTTGTCCAGCGCGCCGTCCGCCGCTTGCGCCTGATTGGCCGTGGCTTCGGCGTGCTCGACCTGAGCGCGCATGCCTTCGACCGATTGCCGGGCGGCGGTTTGCAGGCCGGCGATCAGGGTTTGAATCTCCGCTGTCGCCCCGGCGGTGCGCTGCGCCAGCGAACGCACTTCCTCGGCCACCACGGCAAATCCACGGCCCATTTCCCCGGCGCGTGCCGCTTCAATCGCCGCGTTCAGCGCCAGCAGGTTGGTCTGATCGGCAATCGAGCGGATCACCGTCAATACGCCGCCAATGGTCGCCGACTCTTCGGCCAGATGTTCGATCATCTGCGCGTTGCCTTGCACCTCGCCGACCAAGGCGTGCAGTCCGGTGAGGCTCTGGCCGATGACGGTTTGGCCATGTTCGACGGCCAAACCTGCATGACGGCTGGCATCGGCCGCCTGACGGGCATCCCCGGCGACTTGCTGAATAGTGGCCTCCAGTTCGCCGAGGGAATCGCGAATCAATGCCGTATCCCCGGCCTGATGCTCGGCGCCGCTGTGCAAATCGTTGCTCAGTTCGGCGAGGGTGCGGCTGCTGCCCGCCACTTGCTCGGCGTTGCCGCGAATCGTACCGACCAGATCCACCAGATACGCGCGCAAGCGATTGAGCGACGCTTCGATGTCGTGCAATTCGCGGTTGGTCTTGCCCAGTTGAATGTCTTGACTGAAATCGCCTTCGGCCCAGGTCGACAATGCTGGCGCAAGATTGGTCAAGGTGCGGGCCAGGCGGCGCTGCAGGGTGTCGATAAGCAGTGCGATCAGCAGAATCAGGCCGATCATCACGCCTTGCATCAGTCGTACTTCGCCCTGGATTTGCCCGTGCTGGGCGCGCACTACCGGTTCCAGGCCTGCGATGGCTTGCTGCACGGCAGCGATTTTCAGGTGGGTCGCGGTGCTCAGATCGGTGCGTTTCTGAATCTGCTCGCGGGTGCGTTGCAATTCTGCCGGGTAGCGGCCGAGCAGGCTGTTGAGTTCACGTTTGAGGCCGACACCAGCGTCTTCGGCGACGGCTTTTTCCGTGCTTTCGATGCCCATCATCGCCGCGAAGTCATCACTGCTCGATTCGTTGCTGGCGATCACGCCGAGAAGGGGCAGGGCATCAATCGCCTGCGCCTGAGTGCGGATGTTGTCGACTTCGCGCTCGACGTCAGCGGCCAGTTCGCTGCGGCCGCTGCTGACCAGTTTGTCCCGTGCCAGCGACAGCTTGCCCAGATGCTGTGAGGCGGCGAGCAGTGGCGCGAGCCAAGTCGCGTTGCCATTGGCATAGGTGCTGAGTTGGTCGAGGCTGGCGCTGAGTTCGCGTTCGGCCTGCAACAGCAATGCCTGCGGATCACCGGCGAGTTTGCCGGCGGCGAGCAAGTCGGTTTTGCTGAATTCTTCCAGGCCTGAGATGCTCGGGCGCAGGGTGTCGGCCAGAGCGGGCGGCAGTTCGCCGAGTTCTTTCTGCACGCTATCGATGGCCTGACTGGCGCTGCTCAGACGCAGGGCATCACCGCTGGCGAGGTAATCCTCGACGTTGCGCGCCACCTCGTTCTGAAATTGCTGCGACAGCCCCAAATAACGCTCCATCAACAGATAGGGGCGTTCCAGAGCTTTTTGCGACCACCACAGCGTGGCGCCGAGTGCCAGGCACACGGCGACCAGCAGCAGAGTATTGAGATTGGTGAGCAACTTCAGGCGCATGACGGCTACCAACGGCAGAAATGGTAAGCGCCTGAATTTATTGCGATTCTGTTACAGGGTTATGACCGAGTCAGTGGATTCCGATGAAAAAGTGGCACTTTGCTTTGTGTCCCGCGCGGTCTGCACCCGATTGCGTCCGGCACCCTTGGCACGGTAAAGCGCCTCGTCGGCCTGGCTGGCCATCATCAGGCTATCGGAGTCATCGCGCATCTCCACAACCCCGGCGCTAAAGGTGCACCACAAGTCTTGCGGCTGGGCCGGGTAATGGATTTCGGCAAAACGCTGGCGAATCTCATCGAGCACTTTGTGCGCGGCTTCGATATCGGTGTCGGGCATGACGATGGCGAACTCTTCGCCACCGTATCGGCCAATGAAATCGGTCTTGCGCAGACGCTGTTTGAGAAACAGTGCCAGGCTTTTGATCACTCGGTCGCCCATCGGATGGCCGTGGCTGTCGTTGACCCGCTTGAAGTGGTCAATGTCGAGCATCGCGAAGCTCAGCGGCTTGTTCTCTCGGCGGGCACGGAACGAGCAGTCTTCGAGCAATTGCAGGATGTGTGTGTGGTTGTACAAGCCGGTGAGGCTGTCGCGCACCATCCGCGCTTTCAGATTGCGCGCACGGGCGGCGCGGTTGCGCACGGTGGTAATCAGATGCCGTGGCTTGATCGGTTTGGTGAGGAAGTCGTCGCCGCCTTCGCTCATGGCGTCGAGCTGTTTATCCAGATCGTCCTCGGCCGACAGGTAAATGATCGGCACGCTGACGTAGCGGTCGTTGTGGCGGATTACCTTGGCCAATTCGGTGCCGGTACAGGCCGGCATGTACATGTCGAGGATGATCAGGTCCGGCTGGAAGTCCGCCAGTTCGGCCATCGCCTGAATCGGTTCGATCAAGGTATGGGTGACGATCCCGGCGCTGTTGAGCAGGCGCTCGGTGTGCAAGGCCTGGGCGCGGGAGTCATCGATGATCAGCACTTTATAAGGTTCGTACTGGGCGACGCAGGTCAGGACTTCGATCTTCTCCAGCAGGCTCGATGCTTCGAGGGTGCCGGTGAGGAATTCCTGGCCCCCGGCGCGCACTGCGGCGAGACGGGTCGGCGTGTCGGTTTCGTGCAGGCTGAAGAACAACAGCGGCAGCGGCTCATCCAGACCGACCTGAGCTTCGGCGGCGAGCTTCAGGCCTACGCCGGCGCCGCTGAAGTCCACGTCCATGACGATTGCGGCGGGCAAGCGCTCGACCATCGATGAGCGAAACGCCGCCACGCTGTCCAGTGCCTGCGCGCTCAAGCCGAAGAATTCCAGTTGTTTGGCCAGCCGTTCGGCGCGGTCGTAATCCTGCAGCATCACGTAGATCGGTTTGCGCAGCGGCGGCAGGAAAGTCTGATCGAGCTGATCGCCATGGCGCAGGCCGGTACGCGACAAGCGCTGCATCAAACGATTGAGGTCGGTGATCAGGCCGCTACTGAGGCGACCGCGATTGGCGTCCACTGCTTCCAGCGACTGGCCGATGTGGCGCGCGAGCTGGGTGTGCTCAGGCTGTTCGAAGCGCTCGGCAAAACGCAACAGACGCAGGTTGGCCTCGCTCAGTTCGGCGAGGTCGACGGTGGACCATTCACTGCGTTGCAGGCGCTGCCATATCTCAAGAATCTGACGTGCCTGATGAATTACCCGCTGGGCAAAGTGGTGCTTGAGACGCTCACGGCTGGGGTCTTCTGGCTCGGTCATATCCTGACTACTAGTTAGGCTGCATGCTGAGGTCGACTGGTGGCTCTATGCTAGCACCTCTTTTCCCTTAGACGAGTGTCACACGTCAATAATCTGCAATGCGTCACTATTCAGTTTCTGACCGAGCGGTTTTATTTTTGACCTGTTCGTCGGGCATGTGCCCGAGAGTCAGGGGCTTGCCGCCAAGGCCGGGGTAGATTCGGGAAAATTTGCAGCGCCGCTCACATCAGCGTGGTGAATATGCTTTTCGATTGTTTTCAATACTCTGCGCTGATGCGTCAGAGGAGATGACATCAGGGATTCCCCTAGTTCTGAAAGATGCGTCAAGCGTCCACACGATTTGCGGCTTATCTTTACTGGCGGGTGCCGGCCCAAGGCACGTTGTTGTATGGTTGTGGTCGAACCGTTGAACCCAAGTGATTGAAAGGATATCGCCATGCTGGACTGGAAAAACCGCGCGGGCGCCGCGCCTGAACGTGCCGCCGAGCCCAAGTCGGCCACCCGCAGCTATGTTGGCGGGCTGTTGTTCAGCCGCGCGCTGGCCACCCTGGTCGGCATTTACCTGTTGGTAACTATCGGTCTTGGTTGGTACTGGAGCCAGGAACCGGCGCTGTTTCCCGTGGCGCAGAACGCACAAGTGGCTGCCGAGAAAGAAGGCAAGCAGATGGTCATCGGCTACACCACGGTGGAAACCCTGAAATCCGTCGCCGGCACCCTGCTCGACAAGCCGGGCGGCTACATTTCCAACGACCGCTTCCCGCCGGGCTTGTGGATGGACAACACGCCGAGCTGGGAATACGGCGTGCTGGTGCAGGTGCGTGACCTGACCCGCGCCCTGCGCAAAGACTTTGCCCGTTCGCAATCTCAATCGGCCGAAGACGCCGATCTGGCCAAGGCCGAACCACGCTTCAACTTCGACAACAAGAGCTGGATCCTGCCGTCCAGCGAGTCGGAGTATCAGGAAGGCATCAATTCCCTGAGCCGCTATCAGGCACGTCTGTCTGATCCATCGCAGAAAAACGCGCTGTTCTATGCCCGCGCCGACAACCTGAACAACTGGCTGGGCGATGTCGGCACCCGTCTGGGTTCGTTGTCCCAGCGACTGTCGGCCAGTGTCGGTCGAGTCAAACTCAATACGGCGCTGAAAACCGAAACACCGGCCGTGGGTGAAGTACCGCAGGTTGATGAAGAAATCGTCGAAACCCCGTGGATGCAGATCGACAACGTGTTCTACGAAGCGCGTGGTCAGGCCTGGGCACTGTCGCACCTGCTGCGTGCCATCGAAGTCGACTTCGCCGACGTACTGGCGAAGAAGAACGCTACGGTCAGCGTGCGTCAGATCATTCGTGAACTGGAGGCTTCGCAAGAGCCCGTCTGGAGTCCGATGATTCTCAACGGCAGCGGCTTCGGCGTGCTGGCCAACCACTCGCTGGTCATGGCCAACTATATTTCCCGGGCCAACGCGGCAGTCATCGACTTGCGTCAACTGCTCAACCAGGGTTGATTCATGAGCCACAACGCCAAAGAGGCGGCCCATCGCGCCGCCTCGGATGCCGAACAGATCGCCTGGGTCGACGAGCAGGACAACCTGCTCGGCGCCTTGGTGCGTGCCGATTTGCGCGAACGCGGGCTGATCGGGCGGGGCACTTATATCATGTTGTTCAATTCCGCTGGTGAGCTTTGTGTGCATCGGCGTACCTTGAGCAAAGCCATTTATCCCGGTTACTGGGACGTGGCAGCGGGCGGCATGGTGCAGGCCGATGAAACCTACGCCGAATCGGCGGCCCGTGAGCTGGAAGAAGAGTTGGGCGTCAGTGGCGTGGAACTCACCGCTCACGACCATTTCTACTTCGAGGACACCGGCAACCGCCTGTGGTGCTCGGCGTTTTCCGCCGTGTGGGATGGCCCTCTGAAACTGCAACCGGAAGAAGTGCTGGAAGCGCGCTTTATCCCGGTCGAGCAAGTCATGCAGGAAATCCAGCGAAAGCCTTATTGCCCGGACTCTTTGGCAGCGTTGCAGCGCTATCTCAAGGCTCAACAAAACGACGTCGCAAAGAACACATAAATTGGCGCCGATTGGCACTTAGCAATTGGGTTTTTTGCCGTTACACTGCGCGACCTTTTCAAGCTGTACCGGCCTGCGTTTGTTGAAGCATCGGTGCAGTAGCGCTGCCCCTGCCTGAGTGGGGCTTCGCGGTCGATGACCTTGCCCAAGGTCGCGATCAGTCTTTGTCCTCCCAAGAGGATTGCCGGTGGCCAAAAAAGCCGCATCCTTCGCCGCCCTGGGCGGTCTGGTATTTTCCACCGACGCAGGTCGTCATTGCCCGGAATGCAGTAAGCCGGTGGACGCCTGTATCTGCAAACAAACCGTGATCCCGGCCGGAGACGGCATTGCCCGCGTGCGTCGCGAAAGCAAAGGCCGTGGCGGCAAGACGGTGACCACCATCACCGGCGTGCCCTTGGCCGAAGACGCACTCAAGGAGCTGGCGACAACGTTGAAGAAACGTTGCGGCACCGGCGGAGCCTTGAAAGACGGGATCATCGAAATCCAGGGCGATCATGTCGAGCTACTCTTGGCTGAACTGATCAAGCACGGTTTCAAAGCGAAGAAGTCCGGCGGCTAGCAGCCTCTGTGAAAACCACCTGCGGCTTGATCCGGTGCTGATGGTTGTCAGTTCCGGCGTCGTCTCCATGGTTTTCACAGAGCCTGTTCATGACCGGTTTCTAAACTCCACGCGGTCAGCGCGGTCTACCGCCGCGCTGACGAACCGTCATTTTCATTCTTTAGACTGCGCCAGCCTGCATTTCAGGTAACGCACTATGACTTCTTTATAGGGGACTTCGATGTCCGTACGACGCACACGCAAAGACGATGGCAGCCAATGGACAGTTGCGGACAGCCGCAGTGTTTACGGGATTCGCCATTGGGGGGCCGGGTATTTCGCGATCAATGACGCCGGTCGCGTCGAAGTTCGTCCGAACGGCCCGAGCAGCTCGCCTATCGACCTGTTCGAGCAAGTCGACCAACTGCGCAAAAGCGGTTTGTCCTTGCCGTTGCTGGTTCGTTTCCCCGACATCCTGCAAGACCGTGTACGTCAGTTGACCGGCGCCTTCGATTCGAACATCGAGCGCCTGGAATACCAGAGCAAGTACACCGCGCTTTACCCGATCAAGGTTAACCAGCAAGAAGCGGTGATCGAGAACATCATCGCCACCCAGGACGTCTCCATCGGTCTGGAAGCCGGCTCCAAGCCTGAGCTGCTGGCGGTGCTGGCACTGGCGCCGAAGGGCGGCACCATCGTCTGCAACGGCTACAAGGACCGCGAGTTCATCCGTCTGGCGCTGATGGGCCAGAAGCTCGGCCACAACGGGTTCATCGTGATCGAGAAAGCATCCGAAGTCGGTCAGGTGATCGAAGA
>NZ_JBIUWI010000119.1:0-7643 GCF_044743385.1 Pseudomonas sp. NPDC087639
CCGCACCACATGAGCGACCAGGAACGCCCGGGAATGACCCGGCCGCAAGTACGGTTTATCATGGGCAATCCCCTGCTTGCCGATACGTTCCATGCCGATCGCTGGGATTATCTGTACAGCCTGCAACCGGGTGGCGGTGAACGCCAACAGGAACGCGTCAGCGTTATTTTCAACTCAAACGACCAGCTTGTCAGCCTGTCCGGTGACTTTATGCCGGGCGTCAGCCGTGACGAAGCCATTCTCGGCAAGGACAGTGGCACGACCGTGACCGCTCCTGCTGAAAACGCCGAGAAGCCAACACCGGAAAAACCGGTTAAGCCAGGTTCCTTGCTGGATCAGATCCAGAAGGACGTCGATGGTGTAGAAACCGTTCCGGTTCCGACACCAGAGCCGCTGGACACCTCGCCGCAATAATTTGCGACGCAATAAAAAACCCGGAATTCCGGGTTTTTTATTGCCTGTCGTTTAGCCGACCTACTGATTTCTAGCTTTCGCCTCGGCAGCCTTGGCCGCACGCAGGCGCCGCACTTCTTTCGGATCAGCGAGCAAAGGACGATAAATTTCAATGCGATCCCCTGCCCGAATCAGGCGAACCTGCGGATCGGCAATCACTTTGCCGAAGATTCCCAACGGGCATTCAGTCAGATCAAGCTCAGGGAACTCGTCACCAATCCCGGACTTGATCAAGGCCTCACGCACAGTATTCCCTTCGGGGACACTCACCGCACGCAAGACCTGACGATCAACGGCCGCATACACGACCTCTATCTCGATCACTGACTCAACCATGCATCTGCTTGGCGCGCTGACAGAACGCATCCACCAGCGTATTCGCCGCCTGATTGAAAAGCGGCCCCAGAGTGGCACGCACCAAAGGGCCCGCGTAGTCGAACGAAAGATCCAGACTGATCTTGCAGGCCTTCTCGTTCAACACCTTGAACACCCAGACGCCATGTAACTGATTGAACGGGCCTTCTTCGAGGTTCATCTCGATCGACTGCCCCGGCACCAACGTGTTGCGCGTCACGAAATGCTGGCTCAGACCGCCCTTGGCCACGCCGACACTGGCGCGCATGTGCTCCGGCGAGCTTTCCAGCACTTCGGCGGACGAGCACCACGGCAAGAACTCAGGGTAACGCGCCACGTCGTTGACCAGGTCATAAAGGAACTGGGCCGGGTAAGGCAGCAATGCTGATCGTTGAATATGTGTTGTCATGTAAGCGTTACTTCCAGAGCTGAGCGGCAAACACTACAACTATGCCGATAGGCGCCACGTAGCGCATCAAGAACAAGGACAGACCAAACAGTACCGGGTTACGGATCGACAACTCGTCACGCACCGCTTCACGCCCCATCACCCATCCGGCGAATAGCACGAAGCACAGTCCGCCGAGCGGCAACATGATCCGCGAGGTGAAGAAGTCGATCACACCGAAGAAGTCCAGACCGCTTGCCGCACCCCATTGGTAGAGATGGAACATCCCGCCTTCGTTCACGAAAAATTTGGCTTCCTTCCAGATATTGAAAGAGAACACTGTGCCCAAACCGACGAACCAGCAAACGAATGCCAGCCAGAAAGTCACCCAGGCGCGGCTGACTTTGGTGCGTTCGACCAGATAAGCCACCATCGGCTCAAGCAGAGAAATGGCCGAACTCCAGGCCGCAACCGCGACCAGCACGAAGAACACCACGCCCATCAACTGACCAAACGCTACGTTACCAAAGGCAAATGGCAAGCTGACGAACATCAGGCCAGGGCCTTCGCTCGGGTTCAGGCCGGCGGCGAACACAATCGGAAACAAGGCCAGACCAGCCACCAGCGAAACGAAAGTATCGAGCAGCGCGACACCGACGACCGTACCGGATAACGATGCATCCTTGGGCATATAAGCCCCGTAGATCATGATCGAGCCGACACCCACGCTCAGGGAAAAGAACGCGTGGCCCATGGCTGGCAGCAGTCCGTCGAGGACTTTTTCGGGGTGGAAGTCGAACATGAAATGCACGCCTTCCATGAAGTGCCCGGTTGTCATGCTGTAGCCCAGCAACACCAGGATCATCACAAATAGCAGCGGCATCATGATCCGCAGACTGCGTTCAAGCCCCGCAACCACGCCTTTGGCAATCACCACGGCCGATAGCAGCATGAAAATCGTGTGCCAAAGTGTCAGGCGCCATGGGTCGGCGATGACATTGCCGAAATACGCACCAACCTGATCCGGGGTCACCCCCTGAAAGTCCCCGCGGCCCATATCGACGATGTAGTCCAGCGACCAGCCGCCCACCACACTATAGAAAGACAGGATCAGCAGCGCCGTAATCATCCCGGCAAATGCACCCCACGACCATTTGGCCGAGTGCCCGGCTTCCAGTGCCAGCACCTTCAAGGCATTCGCCGGACTCTGCCGCGCACGCCGGCCGATCAGGGTTTCAGCCAGCATTACCGGAATGCCGATCAGTGCGATGCACGCCAGAAACATCAGTACAAACGCACCGCCGCCGTAGACCCCGACCATGTAGGGGAACTTCCAGATACTACCCAGTCCCACGGCCGAACCGGTCGCGGCGAGTATGAATACCCAGCGGCTAGCCCAACTGCCGTGGACAGAAACCTTGTCTGTCGACATCGTTTATCACGCCCAAGCGTTAGAAAAAGAGGCCGCATTGTCCGGGATTCACTCAACCTGCTCAAGCACGCAGCATCACCGTAGCCGACGGCCGTTATCTCCATATAATGCCGCCCCTATGGCTAAACAGAAGAAACACCCAACAGGGACCATCGCGCAGAACAAAAAGGCGCGACACGATTACTTCATCGAGCATAAGTTCGAGGCTGGTCTGGTCCTGGCCGGCTGGGAAGTAAAAAGTCTGCGGGCAAGCAAGCTGCAACTGGTCGACAGTTACGTGCTGCTCAAGGATGGCGAAGCGTGGCTGCTCGGCAGTCACATCACGCCTCTGATGACCGCCAGCACCCACGTCATCGCCGACCCGGTGCGCACACGCAAATTGCTGCTCAACCGCCGCGAACTGGAAAAGCTCGCCGCCGCTGTGCAGCAAAAGGGTTACGCCTGCGTATGCCTGTCCTGGTACTGGAGCAAGCACATGGTCAAGTGCGAGATCGCTCTGGGCAAGGGCAAGAAGGAATACGACAAGCGTGACACCGAGCGCGAGCGTGATGCGGGTCGTGAGCTGCAGCGTGCGGTGCGCAACAAAGGCAAGGAAGACTGATCTTTCTGCTTGAGTTGTGTGACGCCAGCAAAAGATCGCAGCCTTCGGCAGCTCCCACAGAGAGCTAACGCAGGCTGTGATCTTTTGCTTTTAAAAAGCTACATCCCCTTGCGCCGCTCCGCCCGAGCCATGCGCTGAACCTCTTGCCGCACCTCTTCCAGCACTTCCTGCACATACAAAATGTGTCGACTGGAAACTTCACGCGCCTGCTCTGCACGCCCTTCGATAATCGCCAGATACAATTCCCGATGCTGAGTGATCAGCATGTCGCGGGTTTCCGTACGCTGCTTGTACATCCCGCCGATGTTGGTCACTACGTTACGCTTGAGCAGATCAAATAACCCACGAATGGTGTGCAGCAACACCGCGTTATGACTGGCCTCGGCAATCGCCAAGTGAAATTTCGCATCCGCCGCACCCTCTTCCGTCCGACTCACTTCGTCGTGGCGCGAATAGCAGTCCTGTAACTCTTCAAACGCCGCAGTCAGCCGCTCGCGATCCACGTCGGTGGCGCGTAATGCGGCGTAATAGGCGCACGATGCTTCCAGAGTGTGGCGAAATTCCAGCAAGTCACGCTGTGCCTCGGGATTGCTTTCGAGCAATTGCAGCAGTGGATCGCTGAACGTCGAACCCAGACTTTCCACCACATAATTGCCGCCACCCTGACGGCTGACCAGCAGACCTTTGGCCGCCAGTTTCTGAATCGCTTCGCGCAATGACGGACGTGATACGCCAAATTGCTCGGCCAGCGCGCGTTCCGCCGGAAGCCGCTCACCGGACTTCAGCGTGCCCTCAAGGATCATCCCCTCGAGTCGCTCGACAATATCGTCAGACAAACGGCGCTGACGTATCTGATCAAACCCCATAACTCATTTCTCCACGATCCCGATCGCTTGCCGGGGCCTCTATTCTGGCCTATCGGCGCCTTGGCCACACCTACCAGACGACACCCGCTCAAACCGGATCAGATGCAATCTGCTCCGCTTATTCGACAAAAGTTTCAGGGCGACAAATTGACACACCGACATCAAGGCTTTTACCCTAGCCAACAGCGATTGTAAATTGGTATTACCAATTATCCAAATACGCTGACAGTGCCTGACCAACAACAATTAGGGGCCACTCCATATGCAAACCTGGCAACAGCTCTACAGCCCGCTCGGCAGTCTCGGCGTTTCCGCACTCGCGGCCGTCATCCCCATCGTTTTCTTCTTCCTCGCCTTGGCGGTGTTTCGTCTCAAGGGCCATGTGGCCGGCAGCATCACGCTGGCCTTGTCGATTGCCGTGGCGATCTTCGCGTTCCAGATGCCGGTCGATATGGCCTTCGCCGCCGCTGGATATGGCTTCGCCTACGGCCTTTGGCCGATTGCCTGGATCATTGTCGCGGCGGTATTCCTCTACAAACTGACGGTCAAAAGTGGTCAGTTCGAAGTTATTCGCAGCTCGGTACTGTCGATCACCGACGACCAGCGCTTGCAGGTATTGCTGATCGGTTTCTGCTTCGGCGCGTTCCTTGAAGGTGCCGCCGGCTTCGGTGCACCGGTGGCGATCACCGCGGCCCTGCTTGTCGGACTCGGTTTCAACCCGTTGTATGCCGCAGGTCTGTGCCTGATCGCCAACACCGCGCCGGTTGCCTTCGGCGCCCTGGGGATTCCGATCATCGTTGCCGGACAAGTCACTGGCATCGACGCCTTCAAGATCGGCGCGATGACTGGCCGCCAACTGCCACTGCTGTCGTTGTTCGTGCCGTTCTGGCTGGTGTTCATGATGGACGGCATGCGCGGCGTGCGTGAAACCTGGCCGGCCGCACTGGTCGCGGGCCTGAGCTTTGCCATCACTCAATACTTCACGTCGAACTTCATTGGTCCGGAACTGCCTGACATCACCTCGGCCCTGGCCAGCCTGATTTCCCTAACTCTGTTCCTCAAAGTCTGGCAGCCGAAACGTACCGCAGGCGCGCAAATCGCCGGCGCTACATCCAGCGCTGCGATTACAGCCTGCGTCGGTGGTTTCGGGCAGAAACGCACCACCGTGGTTTCGCCTTACAGCCTCGGGGAAATTTTCAAAGCCTGGTCGCCGTTCCTGATCCTCACCGTGCTGGTGACGATCTGGACGCTGAAGCCTTTCAAAGCCATGTTCGCAGCCGGCGGGTCGATGTATGCGTGGGTATTCAACTTCGCGATCCCACACCTTGATCAACTGGTGATCAAGACTGCACCTATCGTGGCCGCGCCAACCGCGATCCCGGCGGTATTCAAACTTGATCCGATTTCCGCGACCGGCACCGCGATTTTCTTCTCGGCACTGATCTCGATGCTGGTCCTGAAGATCAATTTCAAAACTGGTCTTACCACTCTGAAAGAGACCTTTTACGAACTGCGCTGGCCGATTTTGTCGATTGGCATGGTGTTGGCGTTCGCCTTCGTCACCAACTATTCCGGCATGTCTTCGACCATGGCCCTGGTGTTGGCGGGAACCGGCGCAGCCTTCCCGTTCTTCTCGCCGTTCCTCGGTTGGCTCGGCGTTTTCCTGACCGGTTCCGACACCTCGTCCAACGCCCTGTTCAGCTCCTTGCAAGCCACCACTGCACACCAGATTGGCGTCAGCGACACTCTATTGGTCGCCGCGAACACCAGCGGCGGCGTGACCGGCAAGATGATCTCGCCACAATCGATCGCCGTGGCCTGCGCTGCGACCGGTCTGGTGGGCAAAGAATCGGATCTGTTCCGCTTCACACTCAAGCACAGCCTATTCTTTGCAACGATTGTCGGTTTGATCACCCTGGCTCAGGCCTACTGGTTCACCGGCATGCTGGTGCACTAACCCTACAGGCAACACGGAAATAACCGACGCCGGTTCGTGATTCCGGCGTCAGCAATTCACAACCCGGTCTGTAAGGCTGCTGAAAGCAACGCTCTTTATATTCAGCAGCCGCAACAGACGGATAACCGGGCCCACCCGGAGACACGCCTGATGAGCGAGCTTTATTACAACGCTGTGCCAAACGCGACCCGCGTTGCACCGCCACTGCCCGAACCTCGGCAATACCCCAGCGAGAAACCGTCGCGGGTCTATCTGTTCGGCACGTGCGTGGTTGACCTGTTCTACCCCGAAGCCGGGATGGACGCGATTCACTTGCTGGAACGCGAAGGCATCCGGGTTGAATACCCGCAAGGGCAGAGTTGTTGCGGACAACCGGCCTACACCTCGGGTTACACCGAGCAGGCGCGGACCGTGGCGCGCTCGCAACTGGCGCTGTTTGCCGGGGATTATCCGGTGGTGGTGCCATCGGGTTCTTGCGCGGGTATGTTGCGCGAGCATTACGCCGACTTGTTCAAGGACGAGCCGCAAACCTTGAAACAGGTTCAGGCCCTTGCGGCGCGGACCTATGAATTGGCCGAGTTCCTGCTGTTTGTCTGCAAGGTGCAGCTCAAGGACAGCGGCGAACCGGTGAAAGTGGCGCTGCACACATCGTGTTCGGCACGTCGCGAGATGAACACCCACCTGCACGGCCGCGAGTTGTTGGCGCAGTTGAGCAACGTGGAACGGGTCAATCACGATCACGAAAGCGAATGCTGTGGCTTCGGTGGGACATTCAGCGTCCGTATGCCAGACATTTCAGGCGCGATGGTGGCTGACAAGACCCGCGCGTTGAAGGAATCCGGCGCGCACAAGGTGCTGAGTGCCGACTGTGGCTGTTTGATGAACATCAACGGCTCGCTGGAGAAACAGCAGGAAGCGTTGCGCGGCCAACATCTGGCCAGTTTCCTTTGGCAGCGAACCGGAGGTGCGAAATGAGCACCTCGACGATTATTCCTACGGTTGCCGTAGAAGAAGATTTCCGCACCCGGGCGCACAACGCCTTGGGTGATGCGCAGCTACGGAATAACTTCCGTACCGCGATGGATTCACTGATGACCAAACGGGCAGCGTCTTTCAGCGATGCCCACGAAAGAGAACATTTGCGTGCTTTGGGCAACTCGATCAAAGCCCGCGCGCTCTCCAAGTTGCCCGACCTGCTCGAGCAACTGGAACAGAACCTGACCCGCAACGGTGTGACAGTGCACTGGGCGGAAACGGTGGACGAAGCCAATGGCATCGTCTTATCGATCATCCGCGCTCACGAGGCGCGGCAAGTGATCAAGGGCAAATCGATGGTCAGCGAAGAGATGGAGATGAACCATTTCCTCGAGGCTCAAGACATTGAATGTCTGGAGTCCGACATGGGGGAATACATCGTCCAGCTCGACCACGAGAAGCCTTCACACATCATTATGCCGGCGATCCACAAGAATGCCGGTCAGGTCGCGTCCTTGTTCCACGACAAACTTGGCGTGGACTACACCAAGGACGTTGACGAACTCATTCAGATCGGTCGCAGAGTCCTGCGGCAGAAATTCTTCGAAGCGGACATC
>NZ_JBIUWI010000120.1:0-7349 GCF_044743385.1 Pseudomonas sp. NPDC087639
GGCGAGGACGTCGGTCTGGCCACGGTTTACCGTGTTCTGACCCAGTTCGAAGCGGCTGGCCTCGTGGTCCGTCACAACTTCGACGGTGGCCACGCGGTTTTCGAATTGGCCGACGGTGGACACCACGACCATATGGTCAACGTGGAAACCGGTGAGGTTGTCGAATTCGTCAGCGTTGAAATCGAAAAGCTTCAGAAGGCAATTGCCGACGAGCACGGTGTCGAGTTGGTGGATCACAACCTGGTGCTGTACGTACGCAAGAAAAAGTAAGCATGTCGCGCGAATTTCAGGTTCGCGAAACGAGCGAAGGCGACCCGTGGGTCGCCTTCGTGCTTTCTGCTGTGGGTGAAATTTAAGCTTTTGCGGTAACGACCATCTTTTTGGCGTGAGCCAGGGATTCTTTGGTCAGATCGATTCCGCCCAGCATCCGCGCCACTTCTTCTATACGGTCGTTCTTGCTCAGCTTGGAGACGGCTGTATGCGTCGCCTGTTCGCCGCGTACCTTGTGCACGAACAGATGCTGATGCCCCTGCGCCGCCACTTGCGGCAAGTGCGTCACGGTCAGCACCTGTCCGCGTTCACCTAGTCGGCGCAACAACTGGCCGACAATCTCAGCGGTAGGGCCGCCAATGCCCACGTCGACTTCGTCGAACACCAGTGTCGGAATGCGCGAGGTCTGTGCAGTGATGACCTGAATCGCCAGGCTGATCCGCGACAGCTCGCCACCGGACGCCACTTTCGCCAGTGCCTTGAGTGGCTGGCCAGGGTTGGCGCTGACCAGCAATTCAACCTGTTCGAGTCCGTTGGGCAGCAGTTCATCGCTGCTATTGGCGCGTAGCTCGATAGTGAAGCGACCGCCGGGCATGCCCAAACGTTGAATCTCTTGTTCCACCGCGCTGGCAAGGCTGCCGGCAGCCTGATGGCGCAAATCACTCAGTTCTCGCGCTTTTTCCTGATAGTGACGGGCATAGGAGGCCAGTTCTTCGCCCAGTCGCTCAATGGACTCGTCATTGGCATTAAGGCTTTCGATTTCATCCAGCAGTTTCTGCTGCATCTCTCCGACTTCGGTCGGCTGGATCCGGTGTTTGCGTGCCAGCGTGTAAATAGCGTCGAGGCGCTCTTCCAGATATTGCAGGCGTGCCGGATCGGCATCGAAGTTGTCGAGGAAACGATTGAGTTCACCGACCGCTTCCTCAACCTGTATTTGTGCGCTGGTCAGCAAGCTGCTGGCTTCGCCAAGAGCACCAACGGAATTGTTCACGCTCGACAGGCGATTGAGGCTGGCGGTCAGCGCGTTCAGTACATTGCCGGAGTCACTTTCGCTGCACTGCTCGACGACTTGCCGGCAAATGCCAAGCAAGGTTTCAGCGTTAGTCAGGTTTTTGTGTTCCTGCTCCAGCTGTTCGAGTTCGTTATCACCGAGGCCGAGGTTTTCCAGTTCTTCGAGCTGGTAGCTGAGCAGTTGATGGCGCGCGCGTTGTTCGTCGCCGGAGTTGGAGAGTCGCTCCAGCTCCTGGCGAGTCTGCCGCCAGCGCTGGGCAGCCAGTTGCACCTGGCGGGCGAGATCGGTCGCGCCAGCGTATTCGTCGAGCAGGCGACGATGGGTATCGGTTTTCAGAAGGGACTGGTGCTCATGCTGGCTATGGATGTCGATCATCAGTTCGCCGAGTGCCTTGAGATCGCCAAGCGGGCAGGGCGTGCCGTTGATATAGCCGCGAGAGCGTCCTTCAGACGTGATGACCCGACGCAGGATGCACGGGCCGTCGATGTCCAGATCGCGCTCGGCCAGCCAGGCGCTGGCCTCGGGGATGTCGGCTAGATCGAAGGTCGCGAGAATATCGGCCTTGTCGGCGCCCGGGCGAACCACGCCACTGTCGGCGCGATCGCCAAGGGTCAGGCCCAGGGCGTCGAGCATGATCGACTTGCCGGCGCCGGTTTCCCCGGTGATCACGCTCATCCCGCGATCAAGTTCGAGATCGAGATGTTCAACGATGGCGTAGTTATGTACGGACAGGTGCACCAGCATAAAGGCCGCTCCCAGGCTTTAGGTCTGGTTATTTATACAGTGTTTTGTTTCGGGCTGACAATGCCCTCCCTTAGCTCGATTTGCTTGAACGCAATTTTTGCTTAGTGCATCGAGGAATGAGAATGCGGCACTTTTTTGTAGGGTTAATCGTTGAAGGCCCTTGAAGCCTGATTTTGCGGCCCCATATATCGGGACAGAAGCGCGAGTCGAACTCGCGGACGATATTGAAAGGAGAATTCTATGGCTGACGAACAGACAGTAGATAAGCAAAACCCAGAAGCCAATCAGGCGCCCGAGGGTTCGGGTGACGACCTGGCGACCCGTGTACAAGTGCTCGAAGAGCAATTGGCCGCCGCGCAGGATCAGTCTCTGCGTGTCGCTGCCGATCTGCAGAACGTCCGTCGTCGTGCCGAGCAGGACGTGGAAAAGGCGCACAAGTTTGCGCTGGAAAAGTTCGCCGGCGACCTGCTGCCGATCGTCGACAGCCTGGAGCGCGGCCTCGAGCTGTCGAACCCTGACGACGAAAGCATCCGTCCGATGCGTGAAGGCATCGAGCTGACCCTGAAAATGTTCCACGACACCCTCAAGCGTTATCAGCTTGAAGCGATCGATCCGCATGGCGAACCATTCAACGCCGTTCAGCATCAGGCGATGGCCATGCAGGAAAGTGCCGACGTTGAGCCGAACAGTGTCCTGAAAGTGTTCCAAAAGGGCTACCAACTTAACGGTCGCCTGTTGCGTCCGGCCATGGTTGTGGTCAGCAAGGCGCCGGCGCCAATTTCGCCTTCGATTGACGAGAAGGCTTGAAATTAGTCGCAAGGCCCCCATTTAGAAGTCAAGCGTTTAAGTGCTACCGCAGTTAGCCACCACTGCTGCGGCATCCAAATCCAAAGTTTCGGGAGAGTGAACATGGGCAAAATTATCGGTATCGACCTGGGGACTACCAACTCCTGCGTCTCCGTGCTGGAAAACGGCAAAGCAAAAGTTATTGAAAACGCTGAAGGCGCGCGTACCACGCCGTCGATCATCGCTTACGCCAACGATGGCGAAATCCTGGTCGGTCAGTCTGCCAAGCGTCAGGCAGTGACTAACCCGCACAACACTCTGTACGCGGTAAAGCGTCTGATCGGTCGTCGTTTCGACGAAGAAGTTGTGCAGAAAGACATCCAGATGGTCCCTTACAAGATCGTCAAGGCTGACAACAACGACGCCTGGGTTGAAGTGAACGGCCAGAAAATGGCACCGCCACAAATCTCGGCTGAAATTCTGAAAAAGATGAAGAAGACCGCCGAAGACTACCTCGGCGAGCCAGTGACTGAGGCGGTGATCACCGTTCCGGCCTACTTCAACGACAGCCAGCGCCAAGCGACCAAAGACGCCGGCCGCATCGCCGGTCTGGACGTAAAACGTATCATCAACGAACCAACCGCAGCCGCTCTGGCTTACGGTATGGACAAGGCCAAGGGCGATCACACTGTGATCGTTTATGACCTGGGTGGCGGTACTTTCGACGTTTCCGTGATCGAGATCGCTGAAGTTGACGGCGAGCATCAGTTCGAAGTGTTGGCCACCAACGGTGACACGTTCCTGGGCGGTGAAGACTTCGACATTCGTCTGATCGACTACCTCGTTGACGAATTCAAGAAAGAAAGCGGCATGAACCTTAAGGGTGACCCGCTGGCCATGCAGCGCCTGAAAGAAGCCGCTGAAAAAGCCAAGATCGAGCTGTCCTCTGCTCAGTCGACCGACGTCAACCTGCCGTACATCACTGCAGACGCGACCGGTCCTAAGCACCTGAACGTGAAGATCTCGCGTGCCAAGCTCGAAGCACTGGTTGAAGACCTGGTTCAGCGCACCATCGAACCTTGCCGCATCGCCATGAAAGACGCAGGCCTGGACGTTGGCGCGATCAACGACGTGATCCTGGTCGGCGGTCAGACCCGTATGCCGCTGGTGCAGAAGCTGGTTACCGATTTCTTCGGTAAAGAAGCGCGTAAAGACGTCAACCCGGACGAAGCTGTTGCCATGGGCGCTGCTATCCAGGGCGCTGTTCTGGCCGGTGACGTGAAAGACGTACTGCTGCTCGACGTCAGCCCGCTGACCCTGGGTATCGAAACCATGGGTGGCGTGATGACTGCGCTGATCGAGAAAAACACCACGATTCCTACCAAGAAATCGCAAGTGTTCTCGACTGCCGACGACAACCAGGGCGCGGTGACCATTCACGTCCTGCAGGGCGAGCGTAAGCAAGCCGCACAGAACAAGTCCCTGGGCAAGTTCGACCTGGCCGACATTCCACCTGCTCCACGTGGCGTGCCGCAGATCGAAGTGACCTTCGACATCGACGCCAACGGCATCCTGCACGTCGGTGCGAAAGACAAGGCGACCGGCAAGACCCAGTCGATCGTGATCAAGGCCAACTCCGGTCTGTCCGACGAAGAAATCGAGCGCATGGTGCGTGACGCCGAAGCTAACGCTGACGAAGACCGCAAGTTCGAAGAACTGGCCGCTGCCCGTAACCAGGGTGATGCACTGGTTCACTCGACTCGCAAAATGATCACCGAAGCGGGCGACAAAGTTACCGCCGAAGAGAAGACTGCGATCGAGGCTGCTGTGGTTGCTCTGGAAGTTGCTGTTAAAGGCGACGACAAGGCTGCCATCGAAGCGAAGGTTGAAGAGCTGTCGAAAGTCTCCGCTCCGGTTGCTCAGAAGATGTACGCCGAACAGGCTCAGCCTGCTGAAGGCGCAGCACCGCACGGCGAGAAAGCTGAAAAGACTGACGATGTTGTCGATGCCGAGTTCGAAGAAGTCAAAGACCCCAAGTAAGTTGTTGGTCGGCCGGTTGACTGCCTTTAGGCGGTGACTGGTAGGATGTCGCCGCGCGGGAGCTTGCTCCCGCGTTGGCGTATCTGGAATACGCGAATTTTTACAGTATGCGACAAGGTTCGAATGCTGGTGGTATGGCCGAAAATGCTCCTGCTTTTCGCGCCGAAAGTACCGCATGAATCAAAGACCAGGATCGTTGAATTGACGTGAGTTGGGTCCGGGCCTGTATTGGGGCTCAGCGAGTTTGGCGATCCTCAGGAGGGGTTTGCCGGACGTCCTCAAGAGTGCAAAGACTTATGGCAAAGCGTGACTATTACGAAGTGTTGGGTGTTGAGCGTGGCTCAAGCGATGCGGATCTGAAGAAGGCCTATCGTCGTCTGGCGATGAAGCATCACCCGGACCGTAATCCCGATGACAAAGCATCGGAAGAACTGTTCAAAGAGGCCAACGAGGCCTATGAAGTGCTGTCCGATTCCAGCAAGCGTGCAGCTTACGACCAGTACGGTCATGCCGGTGTCGACCCGAGCATGGGTGGTGGCGGTGCAGGTTTCGGCGGTCAGAACTTCTCTGACATCTTTGGTGATGTCTTCAGTGATTTCTTTGGTGGCGGTCGCGGTGGTTCCCGTGGCGGCGCTCAGCGTGGCAGCGACTTGCGCTACACCCTGGAGCTGAATCTGGAAGAGGCAGTGCGCGGCACGAGCGTGAATATTCGTGTGCCGACGCTGGTCAATTGCAAACCATGTGATGGCTCGGGCGCCAAAAAAGGCTCGTCGCCTTCGACGTGCCCGACGTGCGGTGGCATCGGTCAGGTGCGCATGCAGCAAGGCTTCTTCTCGGTGCAGCAGACCTGCCCGCGCTGCCATGGCCAGGGCAAGATCATTTCCGATCCGTGCGATTCCTGCCACGGTGACGGCCGCGTCGAAGAGTACAAAACCCTGTCGGTCAAAGTGCCGGCCGGCGTCGACACTGGCGACCGCATTCGCTTGTCCGGCGAAGGCGAGGCGGGTACTCAAGGCGGCCCGACTGGCGATCTGTACGTGGTCATCAACGTCCGCGAACACGACATCTTCCAGCGTGACGGCAAGCATCTGTTCTGCGAAGTGCCGATCAGCTTCGTTGATGCGGCGCTGGGTGGCGAGCTGGAAATCCCGACCCTCGACGGTCGCGTCAAGCTGAAAATCCCTGAAGGTACTCAGACCGGCAAGCAGTTCCGCGTACGCGGCAAAGGCGTGGCGCCGGTGCGTGGCGGTGGTGCGGGCGATCTGATGTGTCGTGTAGCGGTCGAGACCCCGGTCAACCTGAACCGTCGTCAGCGCGAATTGCTTGAAGAGTTCCGCAGTTCTTTGGCGGACGACAACAGCCATTCCCCGAAAACCACCGGTTGGTTCGACGGTGTGAAGCGCTTCTTCGGCGATTTGTAAGGAGTCGGCATGCGACGTATTGCAGTGATGGGCGCCGCCGGGCGCATGGGCAAGATTCTGGTTGAGGCCGTGCAGCAGCGCGCGCCTCTGACCGGTTTGACTGCCGCTGTCGTCCGTCCTGGCAGCACGCTGATCGGGGTGGATGCCGGTGAGTTGGCTTCGCTGGGGCGAATTGGTGTGCCGCTGTCCGGTCATGTGGAAGCGGTCGCCGATGAGTTTGATGTGTTGATCGACTTCACGCTTCCGGAAGTGATGCTGAAGAACCTGGCGTTCTGCCGTAAGGCGGGCAAGGCCATGGTCATCGGCACTACGGGTCTGGATGCTGCGCAGAAGCAGTTGCTGGTCGAGGCGGGCAAGGATATTCCAATCGTGTTCGCCGCCAACTTCAGTGTTGGCGTCAATCTGTCGCTGAAGTTGCTCGACATGGCGGCACGCGTGTTGGGTGATGAGGCAGACATCGAGATCATCGAAGCGCATCACCGACACAAGATCGATGCGCCCTCGGGTACTGCGTTGCGCATGGGTGAGGTCATTGCCAGTGCGCTGGATCGTGACTTGCAGAAAGTTGCCGTCTACGGTCGTGAAGGTCATACCGGTGCGCGCGAGCGTGAAACCATCGGTTTTGCCACTGTTCGTGGTGGTGATGTCGTCGGTGATCACACCGTGCTGTTTGCCTGCGAAGGCGAGCGCCTGGAGATCACTCACAAGGCTTCCAGTCGCATGACCTTCGCCAAGGGCGCGGTACGTGCAGCCTTGTGGCTGGAGGGTCGTGAGCCGGGTCTTTATGACATGCAGGATGTGCTCGATCTGCGTTGAGCCGTTATTGAATCCGGCGCAAACGCCCTGTTTGCGCTGGTTTTTCTCCGCTGAGCGACTTCCTGTCGCATTCTCCGGCCTTTAAGGCTCTTTAGCGGTGGACCAAAAAAGCCTTTTTCTGTAAGCTACAGCTTTAGTGTGTCCACTAAAAGCGCGCAGAATAATTCAGTGAAGAAGCGGGGTGACGTGTCCATACGTCACTCCGCATTTTTACACCCAGCGAACGCCCTTTCATGCGTTATTTCCGGGAGGACGTCTTG
>NZ_JBIUWI010000121.1:0-7060 GCF_044743385.1 Pseudomonas sp. NPDC087639
GCTGGCATGCCGCCGGCCATGCGATCGAATTCAACTTGATAAGCGCCGCGTGCCAGACCGACTTCCATGCGGCCGTTGCTGATCACGTCGAGCAACGCGCATTCACCGGCGACGCGCAGCGGGTGCCCAGAAATCGGCGCTGAATGCCCAGGACCACCTTGTCGGCGCGACCACCGGTAGGCCGCGAAGTCTGTCCATCGCTACCCCTGCGCCCGTCTCCGATAGCACCCGCGCCGTGGATACATTCCACCGTACCCCGAGCATGGTTCAGGCAGTTGCCAGTTCGGTCGATGTCAAAGTGCCGGAAAGTTCTGCAGGCACGGGCAAGCCCAACCGCGGCAACGACATGAAAGAGTCGATCGACACCCGTCCGGTCACTCGTGTCACTGGCCTGCCAGACACCACGGCGCCCTCGAACCCACACAAATACCTGATCGAAACCAACCCGGTGCTCACCGACTTCAAGTCGTTCATGAGCTCCGATTACCTGCTGGAAAAACTCGGCTACAACCCCGACCAGAGCGCCAAACGTTTGGGCGATGGCCTCTACGAACAGCGCCTGATCCAGCAAGCCGTGACCGCTCGCACCGGCCAGGCCTTCCTCGACGGCCAAACCTCTAACGAGGGCATGTTCAAGTTCCTGATGAACAACGCCATCGCCAGCAAGGACGCGCTCAACCTTTCGGTCGGCGTCGGCCTCAGCGCGCAGCAAGTGGCCGCGCTGACCCACGACATCGTCTGGCTCGAAGAGCACGAAGTGAATGGCGAAAAGGTGCTGGTGCCGGTGGTCTATCTGGCCCAGGCCAACGGCCGTCTCGGCCCGACCGGGGCGTTGATTGCCGGTAACGACGTGACGCTGATTGCTGGTGAAAACCTCGATAACGTCGGCACGTTGAAAGCGACCAATAACCTGTTGGCGACGGCAGGCAAGGATCTGGTCAATAGCGGTTCGATCGAAGCGGGTAATCGTCTCGATCTGTTGGCAACCAACAACATCGTCAACAAGGCGGGCGGCATCATCGCCGGACGCGATGTGACGCTGACCACGCGTACTGGCGATGTGATCAACGAACGAACCATCACCTCGTCCGACAACAGCTCCCGATATGCCACGTTGCATCATGACTATGCCGACAACGCAGCACGGATCGAAGCCACCAATGACCTGACCGTTAAAGCAGGTCAAGACATCAACATTGTCGGCGGCGCCATGCAAAGCGGCCGAGACATGACATTGAATGCCGGTCGCGACGTCAACGTCTCGTCCGTACAAGTCAGCAACAGCGTGTACCAAGACGCCAAGCACAACCGCAGCGATGTCACTCAGTTGGGGGCCGATATCGATGCCGGACGTGATTTCAAGGCTGACGCCAAACGTGACATCAACGTCATCGCCAGTGACATCGATGCCAAACGCGATGTTGCGATGTCTGCGACGGAGAATCTGACCATCAGCTCGGCGGCTGACGAAGAGCACTCGCTGTCCAAGAGCAAAAAAGTGACTCGCCAGGAAGATCATGTCAGTCAGATCATGTCCGGTATTACGGCAGGTGGCGACGTGTCGCTGGCCGCGGGGCAAAACCTAGCCGTGGTTTCCAGTCGCGTCACCGCTGGCGATGAAGCCTATCTGGTGGCAGGCGACCGTCTCGATATCCTGGCTGCGCAGGATACCGACTACTCGCTTTATGACATGAAGAAGAAGGGTAGCTTCGGCAAAAAGAAAACCAAGCATGATGAAGTCACTGATGTGAAAAACATCAGCAGCGAAATCACCTCTGGCGGCAGCATGCTGCTCGCCAGTGGCGGCGATCAGCATTACCAGGCAGCCAAACTCGATAGCGGAAACGATCTGGTTATCAGCAGTGGTGGGGCCGTCACGTTCGAGGGCGTGAAGGACCTGCATCAAGAGAGCCACACAAAAAGTAATACCAGCCTGTCCTGGAACTCGATGTCGGGTAAAGGCAAAACCGATGAGACCTTGCGACAAACCCAGTTGCTGGCCAAAGGGCAATTGGTGATCAATGCGGTTGATGGCCTGAACATCGATATCAAACAGATCAACCAGAAATCGATCAGCCAGACCATTGATGTAATGGTGCAGGCAGATCCACAACTGGCGTGGCTGAAAGAAGCCGAGAAGCGCGGTGATGTGGACTGGAAACTGATCAAGGAAACCCACGAGTCGTTCAAGTACAGCAGTTCGAGCCTTGGTCAGGGCGCGATGTTGGTGATCATTATTATCGTCACCGTGCTAACGGCCGGAGCCGCAAGTGCGGCGGTGGGAAGCGTCGCCGGTGCGACGGCGGGATCAGGGACTGCCATGGCGGCAGCGGGTACGGCATCCGCGTCGGCAGTGGCTGGCGGGGCTGCGGTCGGCTCAACAGTCGCCGCGGGGTTGGGGAACGTGATGGCCTCTGCCGTATTGACGTCCATGGCCAGTACTGCGGCCGTCAGCACGATCAATAACAAAGGTAATCTGGGAGCCGTCGCCAAGGACACATTTAGTAAGGACAGTCTGAAAAATTCGGCGATTGCGGGTGTCACGGCCGGCTTCACAAAGGGTGTGATCGACCCGCAACTCGGCGGCCACACGGTACCGTTTAACAACCTTACAAAAGGATTTGACTTAAATACCCTCCAAGGCATCGGTGGTTTCGCCGTCCATGCGGGAGCGCAGGGGCTCGCAGGGGGAGCCATAAAAACCGTAATTGGCGGAGGCAGTTACAGCGAGAACCTGAAGGAAGGGCTCGTTTCCCAAGCCGGCAATGTCGCAGCCGCTACAGCGTTCAACTTTGTCGGGGGGTTCGCTCAGGATCACTGGCAAGCAGCAAAGAATGCAGGTGATACAACCGGCATGGCTATTTGGGCCGAGGGGGGCGTTGCTCGCACTGCGATGCATGCGTTGATGGGGGGAGCGATTTCGAGTGCCACTGGTGGAGATTTCAAAACTGGCGCAATCGCTGCTGGTGCCAGCCAGGCAATGGCTAGCGTTCTCAACTCCACCTTCGATACCCAACCTGAATTACGCCAGGCATTTTCCCAAATCGTCGGTTTGACCGCCGCTGGGTTGGCGGGCGGAGATGTCAACAAAGCATCGTGGGTTGCCTTGATGGCCGACGAATACAACCGCCAGCTTCATCAAAAAGAAACCTTGGCACTGGAGAAGCTGCAAAAAGAGAACCCTGATAAAGCCTATGAATTTAAAGCAGCGGCTTGTGCCTTGGTTCATTGCAGTGACTCGGTACCCCCCGATGATCCGAATTACAAATTCATCAAAGCATTGGAGGCGGATGGGAAAGGTTTCAAGGATGCACAAAGTACGCTTTTCGCTACCGGGGCCTTCGACGAGTATTCTAAGTGGGACCAGGTCAACGACGACTTGTTGCGCAACGACAAGGACCTCCGGCAGTCGGCAAATGCCAGTCGAGCGGTACTGGGCGCCATAGGGGCTGCCGCAGGGTTTGGAGGCGCCATAGCGTCAAGCCCGGCTTGTGTCACCGCTGTTGGATGCGCGATTCCGGCGTTGTCCGGGCTGGGAGGTGCAGCATCGTTCGCTGATGGGTGGCAGGCCACGGGGCAGTTGTTTGCGCCCTATGACTACACCCAGGGAAGCAAAGTACTCGACTCTTTTAGCAGCGCGACCTACCCCGGTGACGTGAACCCGCTTCGCGACTACGGAACGGAAGCCGCTAAGACGGCAATGGAAATTGCACTGCTGAAGGGCGCCGGAAAATACCTGGAAGGAAGTGGGGAGCTGCTGTTGACTTCAGGTGGCAAGAAGGGAGGGAGTCTCCCTGGCAGCACCTCGGAAGTCGATAAAGTTGAATTCAATGCTACTCGCGATGCAGAGGGTTTTGGGTTGTCTGCCCAGCGTGACTTTGTCCCGGGGAAAGAGCATCGTGCGGAAAATATCAACGCTGGACAGGTAACGGATCGTGATGGTCTTCCGCGTGTTGATGGTGAGAAGGTAGCGAATGATCGCCTCTTGAGTCAGCAGGACGACGGAATTGATCTTCCATTCTGGGGAACACAGCGTCCGGCTTGGATGGAGGGGACAATGGTGACGGATAGGGTAGTGGATCAGCCGCGCATAATGACGATGACTATAAACAAACTACAATATGATCGGATGCAGGAGGCGGTCGCTCAAGGCAAGAATCCGTCCTCCCTTCTTGGAGGTTGGGCCACGGAAACTCCTATAAAATCTGTGGCAGACGTTCGAAATAAACTTGCAGTTTCTGAAGAGTTCAAACAGGGTCCATTATTCCAAGTCGAATTTACGGTGAAACCAGGTGTCGGAATTCGGGAAGGAACTGTTGGTGATATGTGGGATGCGAAGAACGAAGCTCGCTTGCCTGGTGGTGGACATCAAGTGAACTTTATGGATAAGTCCCCCCGAACTAATCCAGAGTTGTATGAGGTTAACTTGGGGTCGGTGAGGTCGTTGCAGTGAGTCAGTTGATTAGTGAAATTAGAACAAAATGGGAATTCGATGATGGACTGCTTTTCGAGGAGTTTGTCAGCTGGGACGGGACATGTACCAGTTTCGAAGATACTAAAAATATAATGCTGTATGCGCAAAAGCACGCCGTCGTACGTTTTGAGCGATATTTGGCCTTTGAAAACGGCGTTGAACTACGTATTCCGGTCAGTGAGATGCCTTATATTCTTGCTGATAGAACAGGGGTTTTGGTCGTTTTCAATGAGGTGCCATCAAAATTTGGCATGTCTGAATTTCCTTGGTTTTTTAACTGTCCAAATAATGCTGCGATTTATAACTCTGATGGTTCCTTACGCTTCCAATTAAAAAGCGCACATGGTGTGGGAAGCTATATTGGTGCTGTGCACTATACGTCAACGCCCGCAAACCCAAATGTGTTAGGTGTTTTGGTTGGAACCGTAGGGCATGACCCAGAGTGGCTTTATTTGGTTGATCCAGATAGTCCGGAATTAATTTCTACAGGGGAGTGGATTCGCTATTAGTCTTAAATTAAAGAGAGATAAATGGGTCAGACCCTGAGGGATCCCCGAATGGAACCTGTTTTCCCAATAAGGTAAATGATACAAAGCCTTTGAGGGAAGTGCTCATCAGTCGGTTCTGGATAGCTTAGGGTTGAAGTGATGGATTTTTATAAAGGGGGGGTAAATGAGGGATAAATGGGGGCAGATTCGGAAACTATAAGCATCATAAAGGAATGCCCGTTGGATGTAAGCGGAAAATGGTCGGGAAGAGCGGGTATGAAGCTCGCTCGGCTCTTCGTAAAAGGCGAGTATCCTGATAAAACCCAGTGGGCTTATTGAGAATGAATAGAAAGAAAATGGGATAAATGGGTACAGGCCCTGGGGGACTTCCCGCACAAATGGAGTTTGATCCCGGTTTTGTAGCGTCTCTGCTGATTGAGCGGAATAAGATGATTGATGATTTTAAGCCGGCCACATAAGTCTGATTTAAGGTTAAGTGGAGTGGGTGGGGATGGGGGCGGGGCATCATAATTATGTCGTTATCAGCGATGATCATTTCATCAGAAAAGTTGAGCGTAGAAGATTTTAAAGAAGTCATCCTGGCACAGGGTGGGTTCGTGAGTTCCGGTATGCCTTTTCGGGGCAGCGTTGATGAAGGTGATTCAAGCATATGGTTGGCCTGGCACTCAAAAGATTTACTAGACAAGTTTTATGATGCCGAAGATCAGCAAGAGTGGCAGGATGCCTTGGGGGGTACTCCGCAGATAATGATTGAGGTTAACCTGGATCATACTGAACATGCGAAATTAATGTACTTGGAGGTTTTTTTGAGTTTTGCGAAAGCTTGGTCCTGTATTTTATATGACGTGGATGATGCTGTGCTTTCCCGTGATTCGGTTTATGAAAAATACAAGTGTCTTGTGGACGGGGTAAGAGACGTGTAGTAATAGAGATGGCACGACGTTGAAGTTGCGATACTCAAATAATAGGATTGATGGTTTATGAGTGTTCGTGGATTCCATTGAGTTTGCTGGGCGTTTGTAGGGCAGTAGCAGTGGGATTTATTGGTGGCGGTTGTGCGGTGTTGAGGGCTGATTGTGCCGGTTACTATAAGTTATAATGAGATCATGCAGCGGATGTTTTACTACTATCCTGTTTACTGTCGGAATAAAATCAGGCGGAATAAAAAGACCGGATTTTCTTGGGTTGAAGGGGAACTTGAAGTCGGCTATGCGTTAAATGAGATGGAAGAAAGTTTTGTTAATCCAGTAGAAAATCTTATGCTCCAAACTGCAGGGCTTGTGCTCTCGGCAGGAAGGGAGCCCGAGGTTGCTTTCGATATTGCTTCTGCGGATATAAAGAAGATTATTGATGCGCATGGATTGGAGTTTCTTATGTCGCAGTTGTCTGATCAAGATGCCCGTCAGGTCAAGTCGGACTTGCAGCTGTTGGACATTATTTAACGATTTCTGAAGTCAGGTAGACTGATCGCCGGGGCGGGTGGTCCGTATACTCACTATGCCAATAGCTTGATCATATTGAGAAAAATTGGCCAAGACCTTTACGAGATCATTGATCTTGAAATGTTCTACCGAAGCTTTGGTTGGTGTGCTGTTTTACGAAATGGACAATACGCACCTCCCGGCAACTTCTGGGACGAAGAGCCGACTCAAAACTAAAACGCCCCGAACACTGTCGGGGCGTTTTTATGTGCCGTGTTCAATCAGTAAGGCATTTAGCGAAACGCCGGCACCACATCCCTGATAAACAACTCCAGCGACTTCTTCTTCTCCTCATGCGGCAAGCTGTTATCGCACCAGAAGCTGAACTCATCCACCCCCAGTTCCTGGTAGTACTTGATCCGCGGAATGATCTCTTCCGGCGTACCAATCATCGCCGTCTTGTGCAGGCTTTCCAGCTCAAACTCCGGACGCCCGGCAAACTTCTCTTCCGGGCTCGGGGCGAGGAAGCCGTTGACCGGTGTCTCCTTGTTCCCAAACCATGCATCGAAGGTGCGATAGAAGCGTGAGATCGCTTTCGCGCCAACTTTCCAGCCGTCCGGATTATCAGCGGTGTGAACGTGGGTATGGCGCAGCAC
>NZ_JBIUWI010000122.1:0-3163 GCF_044743385.1 Pseudomonas sp. NPDC087639
CGGCGCAAACCTCGACAAACTCAAGCACGACCTGCAGGAGTTCATCGACTCCACCACGCCTTTGATCCCCGTTCATGACGAAGATCGCGAAACCCAGCCAACCCTGGGCTTCCAGCGTGTACTGCAACGTGCTGTTTTCCACGTACAGAGCTCGGGCAAGCGTGAAGTGACTGGCGCCAATGTGCTGGTTGCAATCTTCAGTGAGCAAGAGAGTCAGGCAGTGTTTCTGCTGAAACAGCAGAGCGTTGCGCGCATTGATGTCGTCAACTACATCGCTCATGGCATTTCCAAAGTGCCGGGGCATGGCGATCACTCTGAAGGTGAACAAGATATGCAGGACGATGAGGGCGGTGAGTCTTCTTCTTCAGGCAATCCTCTGGATGCTTATGCCAGCAACCTCAACGAACTCGCGCGCCAGGGTCGTATTGATCCGCTGGTCGGCCGCGAATCGGAAGTCGAGCGTGTCGCGCAGATTCTCGCGCGTCGGCGCAAAAACAATCCGCTGCTGGTCGGCGAGGCAGGCGTGGGTAAAACCGCGATTGCCGAAGGCCTGGCCAAGCGCATTGTCGACAACCAGGTGCCTGATCTGCTGGCCAACAGCGTTGTCTACTCGCTCGATCTCGGTGCTCTGCTCGCAGGCACCAAATATCGTGGTGATTTCGAGAAGCGCTTCAAGGCGCTGCTCAATGAGCTGAAAAAACGTCCGCAGGCCATCCTGTTCATTGACGAGATCCACACCATCATTGGTGCGGGTGCTGCGTCAGGCGGCGTGATGGATGCTTCGAACCTGCTCAAGCCGCTGCTGTCGTCTGGCGACATTCGTTGCATCGGCTCGACCACGTTCCAGGAATTCCGTGGCATCTTCGAGAAGGATCGAGCCCTGGCGCGTCGCTTCCAGAAGGTCGATGTCGTCGAGCCGTCGGTGGAAGACACCATCGGTATCCTGCGCGGTCTGAAAGGGCGTTTCGAAGCGCACCACAACATCGAATACAGTGATGAGTCGTTGCGCGCTGCCGCAGAACTGGCATCGCGCTACATCAATGACCGGCACATGCCGGACAAGGCCATCGATGTGATCGACGAGGCGGGTGCCTATCAGCGTCTGCAGCCGGTCGAAAAACGCGTGAAGCGCATTGAAGTGCCACAGGTTGAAGATATTGTGGCGAAGATCGCGCGGATTCCTCCGAAGCACGTGACCAGTTCCGACAAGGAACTGCTGCGTAACCTGGAGCGTGACCTGAAACTGACGGTGTTTGGTCAGGACGCGGCGATCGATTCGCTGTCTACCGCGATCAAGCTGTCCCGTGCCGGCCTCAAGTCGCCTGACAAGCCAGTTGGTTCGTTCCTGTTCGCCGGACCGACCGGTGTCGGTAAAACCGAAGCCGCGCGCCAATTGGCCAAGGCGTTGGGGATCGAGCTGGTTCGCTTCGACATGTCCGAGTACATGGAGCGCCACACTGTATCGCGTCTGATCGGTGCGCCTCCGGGGTATGTCGGGTTTGATCAGGGCGGTCTGTTGACCGAAGCGATCACCAAGCAGCCGCACTGCGTATTGCTGCTCGATGAAATCGAGAAGGCGCACCCGGAAGTCTTCAACCTGCTGCTGCAGGTGATGGACCACGGTACGCTCACCGACAACAACGGTCGCAAGGCGGACTTCCGCAATGTGATCGTGATCATGACCACCAACGCCGGTGCCGAAACGGCAGCACGCGCTTCGATCGGTTTCACCCATCAGGACCACTCGTCTGATGCGATGGAAGTGATCAAGAAGAGCTTTACGCCGGAATTCCGCAACCGTCTGGACACCATTATCCAGTTTGGTCGCCTCAGTCATGAGGTCATCAAAAGTGTGGTGGACAAGTTCCTTACCGAGCTTCAGGCGCAGCTGGAAGACAAGCGGGTACTCCTGGAAGTCACCGATGCGGCGCGTAGCTGGCTGGCGGCGGGTGGTTATGATGCGGCAATGGGCGCTCGTCCGATGGCGCGTCTGATTCAGGACAAGATCAAGCGTCCGCTGGCGGAGGAGATTCTGTTTGGCGAGCTGGCCGAGCATGGCGGTGTGGTTCACATCGACATCAAGGACGGGGAGTTGACGTTCGACTTCGAGACTACTGCTGAAATGGCCTGACGGCTGGTTGTAAGTAAAAGGCGCCTTCGGGCGCCTTTTTGTTGTCTGCTGTTTTTGGGTGTATATCCGTTGCTGCGGTAACGGCTTCTTAGGGTTCCGCCCTGACGGCGGGTCACTTTGGCAAACGCCCCAAAGTAACCAAAAGTCTTTGCCCTGACGTTCGGCCCTCGCTGTGGCTCGGGTTCCTTCGCTGCGGGATTGATCCGGGGGCATCGCCTCCGGTTTGCTTCGCTGCACCTCCTCTCGATGTGTTTGGCTGCGCCAAATGGTCGCTGCGCTCCCACCCCCCGGATCAATCCCTCCACTCAGCCTTCCGACGGGCCTTCAGATCAAGAGCTTTACTCGAGCTAACGCTCATTGTGTTGAGTGGGGCGGCATGCGCCGCGTGCGGGGTGTACTCAATTCCTTGTGGGAGCTGGCTTGCCAGCGATGGCGGCCTGATAGCCGACCAAGCTCTGACGTGTCTACTCATTCCCTGTAGGAGCTGCCGAAGGCTCGTGCCGCGATCGGACGATCTTTTGATTTGGCTCTGGCTCTGGCTCTTGCTTTTGATGTTGTTTTTGCTCTTTTGCCCCTTCGGCAGGCCGAGCGTAGGTGTTCATCCGGGGGGTAGGCGCGCAGCGCCGTGCGGCGAAGCCGCACACATCGAGAGGAGGTGCAGCGCAGCAAACCGTAGGCGATGCGCCCGGATGGGCACCGTAGCGAGGGAACACTGAGCCTCAGCGAAGTGCCGTACGCCGGGGCAAAAGCCTTTTGGTTCCTTTTTGGCGTTTGAAAAAGGGACTCGCTGTAAGAGCGAAACCGCCAGCGGCAGCACCCGCAGCAACGGATATGCCCCCCCCCAAAAAAAACCAAACCCCTAAACCGCAGACAAACAAAAACGCCCGGCAAAGCCGGGCGTCTTGTATTGACTTGATTAACGAGCGCGGTAAGTAATGCGCCCTTTGCTCAAGTCATAGGGCGTCAGCTCGACGCGCACTTTGTCACCGGTAAGAATACGAATGTAGTTCTTGCGCATCTTGCCGGAAATAT
>NZ_JBIUWI010000122.1:3173-6907 GCF_044743385.1 Pseudomonas sp. NPDC087639
TGCCCCTGGACCACCTCCCCCCGAACCCAGGTGTTGGGCCGGGTGTCGACGACCGTGCCTTCCATTTCGCAGCTGTCTTCTTTCGACATGCAGTAAAGCCCTCGGTATCCAATGAATGGCCCGGTGCAACTGCGCCAGGCAAAAGCGGCGTGCATTGTGCCCGAAAAATGGGGTTTACGCCAAGGGGTTTAGGGTTTGGGTTTAGTTCAGGATCACCCAGCGCTGATTAATCAGCAGTTCGATGGGGCGATATTGCGTCTTGTAGTTCATCTTTTTGCAGTTCTTGATCCAGTAACCCAGGTAAACCGCCTCAAGCCCGAGGCGCTGGCTCTCGGCAATTTGCCAAAGAATGGCAAAGCGTCCCAGGCTGCGGCGTTCTTCGGCCGGTTCGTAAAACGTGTAGACCGCCGACAAGCCGTTAGGCAGTAAATCGGTCACCGCTACGGCCAGCAACCGTCCGTCGAGACGGAACTCGTAGAAACGGGAGAAGGGCAGGTCGCGTACCAGAAAGGTCGAAAATTGATCACGGCTCGGCGGGTACATGTCGCCGTCGGCGTGGCGCTGTTCGATATAGCGTTGGTACAGATCGAAATATTCTTCACTGAACTGGGGTTTCGCCGGGCGCACCTGCAAATCGGTGTTGCGCCTGAAAATGCGCTTCTGCTGGCGATTGGGAATGAACTGCGACACCGGAATGCGCGCAGGCACGCACGCATTGCAGTTCTGGCAATGAGGCCGATACAGATGGTCGCCGCTGCGACGAAAGCCCATTTCCGACAGGTCTGCGTAGACATGCACATCCATGGGCTGGCTCGGGTCGAGAAACAGGGTCGTGGCCTGCTCCTCGGGCAGATAACTGCAAGAGTGAGGTTGAGTGGCATAGAACTTCAAACGCGCCAACTCGGTCATGATCAACCCTCGGGATAAGCTGGTGAATTAAGTGTAAGCCACGCGCGCAAAAGTCGCTCAGCAAACCCAGTTGGCACGACTGGGTTGATCCAGGTGTCGGGCCAGATAGTCGGCGAACTCGAGGCGGGGAATCGCCCGGGCGCCGAGACTGTGCAGATGATCGGTCGGCATCTGGCAATCAATCAGCACGAAGCCCGAGTCTTGCAGGTGTCGCACCAGCGTGGCAAAGCCGTATTTGGAGGCATTGTCGGCCCGGCTGAACATCGACTCACCGAAAAACAACTGCCCCATCGCCAGCCCGTACAGGCCGCCGACGAGTTCGCCCTCATCCCAGACTTCCACAGAATGGGCGAAGCCGCGCCGGTGCAACTCTACGTAAGCATCCTGCATGGCTTCAGTGATCCAGGTGCCGTCGGCGTAATCCCGTGGCGCCGCGCAGGCGCGGATCACTGCGTCGAAGTCCTGATCGAAGGTTACTTGGTAGCGTTGCTGGCGCAGCAATTTGCCCAGGCTGCGCGAAACATGCAGTTCGTCGGGAAACAGTACGGTGCGTGGGTCAGGCGACCACCACAGAATCGGCTGGCCTTCGGAAAACCAGGGGAAGCAGCCATGGCGATATGCCTGAATCAGGCGATCGGCGGACAAGTCGCCGCCGGCGGCGAGCAATCCATTGGGGTCGCGCATGGCCTTTTCCAGCGGCGGAAAAGTCAGGGAATTGCGTTGTAACCAAGTCAGCATGGCATCCAGGCTTGCGGAAGGGGAGGGCGGTGCGGGCTGTTCGGCCCGCGCTAAAGTGTGCCGTTAAATGACACGAATGTCGTGCCGATCCTGCCTGACGCAGGCAGGGCTGCAACTTGGTGAGCTTGCTGCGGTCGTAAGCGAGCGCTGCGGGCTGGCCTGCAACCGGCCTGGCAATGCTTCGCTACGTTCATCAAATACACCTCATAAGCCTTTGTCACAAAAGGTAATGCATGCTCAAATTGCCGCACAGGTTTTATACGCTTGGCTATGCTCAACACTGGGCTTTGAAGCATGGCATCAGACGCACAAACCCGTACAATGCCGGGCTGTTACAGAATATTCGCTGCGCGCCGTGTTTATAGCTGTATTTATAAAATCGGCAGCACAGTGTTAAAAGTAGTCTCTGTTGTGCCCTTCAACTTTTTTACCTGCCTGGATTGGGCAATTTTTTATCGTCATTCAATAGATGGACGCGCCTCGGGCGCAGGAAAAGTAGCGTTTTGAAGAAATCCACCGAAGCACCAAAAACAGTCGTTCCGCTCTGGCGGCAGCAGTTGCACTACCGACTCAAGGAAGGTGCATTGATCGCCATCGGCGCCTTGTGCCTGTTCCTGATGATGGCCTTGCTGACCTACGGCAAGGACGACCCGGGCTGGAGCCACAACAGCAAGATCGACGACGTGCAGAATTTCGGCGGCCCGGCGGGCTCCTACAGCGCAGACATTTTGTTCATGGTGCTCGGCTATTTCGCCTATATCTTCCCGTTGCTGCTGGCGATCAAGGCGTACCAGATCTTCCGCCAACGCCACGAACCGTGGCAGTGGAGCGGCTGGCTGTTTTCCTGGCGCCTGATCGGTCTGGTGTTTTTGGTGCTGTCTGGCGCTGCGCTGGCGCATATTCACTTTCACGCCGCCACCGGTCTGCCGGCCGGCGCGGGTGGTGCGTTGGGCGAAAGTCTTGGCGATCTGGCCAAAAACGCGCTGAATATTCAGGGCAGCACATTGCTGTTCATTGCGCTGTTCCTGTTCGGCCTGACCGTATTCACCGATCTGTCGTGGTTCAAGGTGATGGACATCACCGGCAAGATCACCCTCGATCTGTTCGAACTGTTCCAGGGCGCGCTCAACCGCTGGTGGTCAGCGCGTACCGAGCGCAAGCAACTGGTGGCGCAACTGCGTGAAGTCGATGACCGCGTGCACGATGTGGTCGCACCGACTGTCACCGACAAGCGCGAGCAGGCCAAGGTCAAGGAGCGCCTGATCGAACGTGAGCAGGCCCTGAGCAAGCACATGTCCGACCGCGAGAAGCAGGTGCCGCCGGTTATTGCACCGGCTCCCGTCAAGGCGTCGGAGCCGAGCAAGCGCGTACAGAAAGAGAAGCAGGCACCGCTGTTCGTCGACAGCGCTGTGGAAGGTACCTTGCCACCGATCTCGATCCTCGATCCTGCGGAAAAGAAACAACTCAATTACTCGCCGGAGTCTCTGGCTGCGGTCGGCCACTTGCTGGAGATCAAGCTCAAGGAGTTCGGTGTCGAGGTCACGGTGGATTCGATTCACCCGGGCCCGGTGATTACCCGTTACGAAATCCAGCCTGCCGCCGGCGTAAAAGTCAGTCGGATTTCCAACCTCGCGAAGGACCTCGCGCGCTCCCTGGCCGTGACCAGTGTGCGTGTGGTCGAGGTGATTCCGGGCAAGACCACGGTCGGTATCGAGATCCCGAACGAAGACCGGCAGATCGTGCGTTTCTCCGAAGTGCTGTCGACCCCCGAGTACGACAACTTCAAGTCGCCGGTCACTTTGGCTTTGGGCCACGACATCGGCGGCAAACCGGTTATTACCGATCTGGCGAAGATGCCGCACTTGCTGGTGGCGGGTACGACCGGTTCCGGTAAGTCGGTGGGCGTGAACGCGATGATCCTGTCGATCCTGTTCAAGTCCGGCCCGGAAGACGCCAAGCTGATCATGATCGACCCGAAAATGTTGGAGCTGTCGATCTACGAAGGCATTCCGCACCTGCTGTGCCCTGTGGTGACCGACATGAAGGACGCCGCCAACGCCCTGCGCTGGAGCGTCGCCGAGATGGAG
>NZ_JBIUWI010000123.1:0-6808 GCF_044743385.1 Pseudomonas sp. NPDC087639
CCCCGCCACGGCACGACCACGCCCCCACTCGATCAGATCACACAACAAAGCCCCCCCAGCCAGTCCCGCAATGGGCAGCAAATTCCGACCTCCCAGGCTAATACTCACACAAGCAAGGAAATTCAAGAAATCAGCGACGCCCGACTGGGCAGAAGCGCCCGCCACTTTAGCAATGGTTATCGGTCCACTCAAGTTTTTTACCGAGAGCTCGCCGAACAGCATTTTCTTCAGTGAATCCAGCGTGAGAATGCTCATGGTCCAAGTACGACGGGCGCCCTCGCCAATCGCGGCCAACGGCCCATAACTGACTTCGCGGATCATCTCCGGTGGCCAGTCGACAGCTTTTACACCCGCACCCAGATAACCGCTTGGCGACTTGCTTTCACCGCGCGCAGCCAAGGTCACAGGGACATCGATTGAAGCACCATCACGCTCGACACGCAGCACGATTTTGGTATCAGGACGCGTACGAACGGTATCGACCACTTGCTGCCAGTCGTTGAGCGCCTGGCCGTCGAGCGCCAGCAGACGATCACCGGTTTTCAGGCCGGCAGCCTGAGCCGGGCCTTTTGGATCAAGTTCAGCCAACACCGGCGGCAAGGCCGGACGCCAAGGACGAATACCCAGCGAACGGATCGGATCGGGTTCATCAGCGCCCTTGAGCCAGTTATCCAGCACCAGCTCACGTGGCGAATCAACGGTAGTGCCCTGCTCGCGCATCAGCAACTGCAACGAACCGCTTTCACCGAGTCGACGTACCAGCTGCAAATTGACAGCTGCCCAACCGGTCGTTGGCTCGCCATCAATTGCGACGATCTCCTGACCCGCACCCAAACCAGCCTTGGCGGCGATACTGCCGGACTCTACCGCACCGATGACCGGGCGCACCTGCTCGCTACCGAGCATCGCCAGCACCCAGAAGAACACCAGGGCCAACAGGAAGTTGGCAACAGGGCCGGCCGCTACAATAGCGATACGCTGACGAACGGACTTGCGATTGAACGACTGATCCAACTGATCGACCGGCACCTCGCCTTCGCGCTCGTCGAGCATCTTGACGTAGCCACCCAGCGGAATTGCAGCCACAACAAATTCAGTGCCTTGCTTGTCGTGCCAGCGCAGCAACGGCATGCCGAAGCCTACGGAAAAGCGCAGAACCTTGACGCCACAGCGACGCGCGACCCAGAAGTGGCCGAATTCGTGAAAGGTGACCAGCACACCCAAGGCGATCAGGGTGCCGGCAATCATATAGAGCGCACTCATCTACTTTCTCCGCAATCCTGTTCAGTGCCGCTTATAGCCATTGTGTTGCAAAACCTATCGAGCGTGACGTTTTAGCCATTGCTCGGCCAGGACTCGCGCTTTGGCGTCTGCCGTGAACACGGCATCGAGATCATTCAGCGCCACAACTGATTCGAGGTTCAAGACCTCCTCGATGATACTCGCGATTTCCAGGTAACGAACCCGTCCGTCGAGAAACGCTGCCACCGCTACTTCGTTCGCTGCATTGAGCATTGCTGGTGCACTGTCGCCTGCCTCGGCAGCTTGCCGTGCGAGACGCAGACATGGGAAGCGCTCTTCATCGGGCGCCTCGAAGTCCAGACGCGCGATCGCAAACAGGTCCAACGGTGCCACACCGGAGTCGATGCGCTCCGGCCAGGCCAGTGCATTGGCGATCGGCGTGCGCATGTCAGGATTGCCCAACTGTGCCAGCACCGAGCCATCGACATAATCGACCAGAGAGTGAATCACGCTCTGCGGGTGAATCACCACTTCGACCTGCGAAGGTTTTGCATCAAACAACCAGCAGGCCTCGATCAACTCGAGACCTTTATTCATCATGCTGGCCGAATCGACTGAAATCTTGCGCCCCATGGACCAGTTCGGATGCGCGCACGCCTGATCAGGTGAAACATTCGCCAATTCACTCACGGGCGTCTGTCGGAACGGGCCACCAGAGGCTGTGAGTAAAATCCGACGGACACCGACACTGCTCAAACCACGAGCGAAATCCTGCGGCATGCATTGGAAAATCGCGTTGTGTTCGCTGTCGATCGGCAGCAGCACCGAACCGCTTTTGCGTACCGCCTGCATGAACAAGGCGCCGGACATCACCAGCGCCTCTTTATTTGCCAGGAGGATCTTCTTGCCCGCTTCAACGGCAGCCAAAGTCGGACGCAGACCAGCCGCACCAACAATAGCCGCCATGACTGCGTCAACTTCCGGAGCAGAGGCGACCTGACACAGGCCCTCCTCCCCCACCAGCACGCGGGTCGGCAAACCGGCGGCGCGCAAATCATCCTGCAGACCACGTGCTGCGGCGACTTCCGGCACCACGGCAAATTGCGGGATATGACGCACACACAAGGCCAACAGCTCACTCAGACGCGTAAACCCGCTCAACGCGAAAACCTGATATCGCTCTGGATGACGCGCAATGACATCGAGGGTGCTCAGACCAATCGAGCCTGTCGCACCCAGAACGGTAATCTGTTGCGGACGGCTCACGGTGCAGCCATCCACAGCAATACGGCGAAGACTGGAATGGCCGCTGTCAGGCTATCGATGCGATCGAGCACGCCGCCATGACCCGGCAGCAGGTTGCTGCTGTCCTTGATACCGGACTGACGCTTGAACATGCTTTCGGTCAGGTCACCCACAACAGAGATGAACACGATCAGCGCAGCACCCATCAAGCCCTTGAGCAATTCAGCTACCGTCCAGTCACGCACCAGACCGACAATGGCGGTAATCACCAGACTCAGTGCCAGACCACCGTACACACCTTCCCAGCTTTTACCCGGGCTGACTTGAGGGGCCAACTTGCGCTTGCCGAATGCACGACCAGAGAAGTAGGCGCCAATATCGGCACCCCAGACCAATACCATCACCGCCATGATCAGCCAGTTACCCAACGGGTACTGCTTGATCTGCACCAGACCTTGCCAGGCCGGCAGCAGAATCAATAGACCGATCACCAGTTTGGTGGCGGCACTGGACCAATGCTCGCTGGACTTCGGATAGGTCAGCACCAGATACGTCGCGACCGCCCACCAAAGTACCGAAGCACCCAGTACCCAAGGCGCAAGGCCGGGCAGCACATACATGACGAACAACATCAACGCGACGACGGCAGCAAAACCGACGCGAAACGATTGCGCGGTGAAGCCGGCCAGACGCGCCCATTCCCAGGCACCCAGACTTACGACCAGACCGATGAACAGCGCAAAACCGGAACCCTGGAGCAAGAAAAACCCACACAGGGCAATCGGCAGCAGGATCAGCGCAGTGATGATTCGTTGTTTAAGCATTAAACCCGGGCTCCAGCTTCAACCTGTTCGCTCGTTTTACCGAAACGACGTTGGCGCGAAGCGAAATCGGCCAGCGCATTGCGCATGGCATCGTGTTTGAAGTCCGGCCAGAACAGGTCGGAGAAGTACAACTCGGCGTATGCCAGTTGCCACAGCAGGAAGTTACTGATGCGGTGCTCGCCACCGGTACGGATGCACAGATCCGGCAACGGCAAATCGCCGGTCGCCAGACAGGTTTGCAGCAGATCAGGGGTGATGTCTTCCGGGCGCAGATGCCCGGCCTGAACTTCACGCGCCAGGCGCTGCGCGGCTTGCGCGATATCCCACTGACCGCCGTAGTTGGCGGCGATCTGCAGGATAAAACGGTTGGCGCCCGCAGTCATCGCCTCGGCTTCGCGCATCGCGGTTTGAAGCTCCGGATGAAAGCGCGAGCGATCGCCAATGATGCGCAGGCTGATGTTGTTATCGTTGAGACGCTTGGCCTCACGACGCAACGCCTTGAAGAACAGATCCATCAAGGCGCTGACCTCATCGGCCGGACGCTGCCAGTTTTCACTGGAAAAGGCGAAAAGGGTCAGTACCTCAACCTTGGCCTCAGCGCACACCTCGATTACAGCCCGTACAGCATCAACGCCCGCTTTATGCCCGGCGACACCCGGCATAAAGCGTTTTTTCGCCCAGCGATTGTTGCCATCCATGATGATCGCGACATGGCGCGGCACCGCGGACGGCGCAGTCTGCTTGGTCTTGTCCATTAAAAGCTCGACCCTTATACGGCCATCAAGTCCGCTTCTTTTTGCTTGGTGGCTGCGTCGATATCAGCCTCAGCCTTGTCAGTCAGCTTCTGAATGTCCGCAGCAGCACGACGCTCTTCGTCTTCGCTGATCTCCTTGTCCTTGACCAGCTTCTTCAGCTCACCCAAGGCATCACGACGAATGTTGCGCACGGCAACACGAGCGTCTTCAGCTGCACTGCGCGCCTGCTTGGTAAACCCCTTACGGGTTTCTTCGGTCAGGGCAGGCATGGAGATCAGCAGCAACTCGCCCAGGTTGGTCGGGTTGAGGTTCAGGCCGGCACTCTGGATTGCCTTGTCGACTGCCGCGAGCATGTTGCGCTCAAACGCCACGACTTGCAGGGTGCGCGAGTCTTTTACAGTGATATTGGCTACTTGGGTGATGGAGGTGTCTGCGCCGTAGTACGGCACCATCACGCTGCCCAGGATGCTTGGGTGTGCCTTGCCGGTGCGAATCTGACCGAATGCATGGGACAGGGAATCCAGGGACTTCTGCATGCGCTCTTGAGCGTCTTTCTTGATTTCATTGATCATTGTTGGCCTTCCTCGATCAGGGTTCCTTCTGCGCCGCCGTGAACAATGTTCAGCAGGGCACCAGGCTTGTTCATGTTGAATACGCGCAGCGGCATCTTGTGGTCGCGGCACAGGCAAATAGCAGTCAGATCCATTACACCCAGCTTGCGATCCAGCACTTCATCATATGTCAGATGATCGAACTTCTCGGCATGCGGGTCTTTGAACGGATCTGCGGTGTAGACGCCATCGACCTTGGTCGCCTTGAGCACAACATCGGCATCGATTTCGATTGCACGCAGGCAGGCTGCCGAATCCGTGGTGAAGAACGGATTGCCGGTACCGGCCGCGAAAATCACGACATCTTTGGAGTTCAGATGGCGCATGGCTTTGCGGCGATCATAGTGATCGGTCACGCCAACCATGGAAATGGCCGACATCACGATGGCCGAGATATTGGCACGCTCCAGCGCGTCGCGCATGGCCAGAGCGTTCATCACAGTGGCCAGCATGCCCATGTGGTCGCCTGTCACCCGATCCATACCGGCTTTGCTCAAGGCTTCGCCACGGAACAGATTGCCACCGCCGATCACCAGACCGACCTGTACGCCGATGCCGACCAGTTGGCCGACTTCCAGCGCCATGCGATCCAGAACCTTTGGATCGATCCCGAACTCTTCCGACCCCATCAGGGCCTCGCCGCTAAGCTTGAGTAGAATGCGTTTATAGCGAGCCTGATAACCACTGCCCTGCTGAGCCATTGCGAATCTCTCCTGCGGCGTATTTAAAATTCTTTGCGAGCTGTTTACAGCTGGCGTTCACTCTAGCTTGGCGCTGCTTCAGCGCCATCGGAACATGGCTTTGTAAGTCAGTTCCAAGTGGAAACCAATAAAAATTGGCTACCCCATCTGAAAAGAGGCTGCGCGCGTGAGCGGGCAGCCTCTTTCGGGCGACAGTTGAAAACTGTCTTATTGCTTGGCGGCAGCCAGCTGGGCAGCAACTTCTTCAGCGAAGTTGTCGACCGGCTTCTCGATGCCTTCGCCTACTTTGAAGTAGGTGAAGGAAACGATTTCAGCACCCGCTTTCTTGGCCAGCTCGCCAACCTTGATTTCAGGGTTCTTGACGAACGCCTGCTCAACCAGGCTTGCTTCTGCCAGGAACTTGCTGATACGGCCTTTGACCATATTTTCAACAATGTTTTCTGGCTTGCCTTTGATTTTTTCTTCGTTCAGCTGCAGGAACACAGCTTTCTCGCGCTCGATAGCTTCAGCCGAAACTTCCGATGGCAGCAGGAACTCAGGGTTGCTTGCCGCTACGTGCATCGCGATGTCTTTGGCCAGCTCAACATCACCGCCCTTCAGAACAACTGCTACGCCGATTTTGTTGCCGTGCAGGTAACCACCAACAACATCACCTTCAACGCGAGTCAGGCGACGGATGTTGACGTTTTCGCCAACCTTGCCCACCAGTACCAGGCGATCAGCTTCTTGAGCTTCGATCAGCGGAGCAACATCAGTCAGCTTGTCGGCGAACGCTTTTTCAACACTTGCAGCAACAAATGCCTTGAAGTCGTCCTGCAGAGCCAGGAAGTCAGTCTGCGAGTTCACTTCCAGCAGAACGGCGGATTTGCCGTCTTCTTTCAGCGCGATGGCACCTTCAGCAGCTACGTTACCTGCTTTCTTGGCAGCCTTGATCGCGCCCGAAGCACGCATGTCGTCGATGGCTTTTTCGATGTCGCCGCCGGCCTTGGTCAAGGCCTTTTTGCAATCCATCATGCCTTCGCCAGTACGCTCACGCAGTTCTTTAACCAACGCTGCAGTAATCTCTGCCATTTTCAAATTCCTCTTGGATAGGTTTTCAACCATTCCACCCGATCGAACGGGCGTTCAATTCTTCCCGAATCACCCTTGTTAGCCGCTGCACGTTACAGATGCTGTAGCTGCGCTGTTAACAAATGGTTTTCGAGGTGGCAAAAAGGGGGCCAAGCCCCCTTTTTGCTTACTGAGTCAACGCCAGGGCGTCAATTACTCAGCTGCAGCCTGAGTTTCTTCAGCTGCGAATTCTACAGTGCCGCCGGAAACATTGTTGCGACCACGGATAACTGCGTCAGCCATCGAACCCATGTACAGCTGGATAGCGCGGATTGCGTCATCGTTGCCTGGGATGATGTAGTCACGCCTTCCGGGCTGCT
>NZ_JBIUWI010000124.1:0-6429 GCF_044743385.1 Pseudomonas sp. NPDC087639
GATCTCGTTGACGCCCCGACGCTTGCCGCGCATTTTCTTGTAGATGCCGTAGAGGTGTTTCTGGCGACCGCTGACTTCGCCCTGAATGCCGTCGATGGCGAGGCAATGACCCAGGGATTCTTCGATCTTGTTGACGATTTCCTTGCGGTTGCCCCGGGCGCGTTTGACTGCCTGGTAGATCCGCGCGGAACGCATCGGGTGCATCGCCTTGAAACCGAGGTCTTCGAATTCGATACGAATGGCGTGCATGCCCAGCCGGTTGGCGATGGGCGCGTAGATTTCGAGGGTTTCCTTGGCGATGCGCCGGCGCTTTTCGCCGGACAGCACTTCCAGCGTGCGCATGTTGTGCAGGCGGTCGGCAAGCTTGACCAGGATCACACGAATGTCGCGTGCCATGGCCATGGCCATTTTCTGGAAGTTTTCAGCCTGGGCTTCGGCCTTGGTCTCGAAATTCATCTGGGTCAGTTTGCTGACCCCGTCGACCAGTTCGGCCACGGTTTCACCGAACTGCGCTTGCAGCGCTTCTTTGGCGATACCGGTGTCTTCGATCACGTCATGCAGCATCGCTGCCATCAGGCTCTGATGGTCCATGTGCATGTCGGCAAGAATATTCGCCACCGCAAGAGGATGCGTGACGTACGCCTCGCCGCTGCGACGGCGTTGACCGTCATGGGCTTGTTCGGCGTAGAAATACGCTCGGCGGACCAGGTTGACCTGGTCATTGCCGAGGTAGGTCGATAAGCGATCGGCGAGGGCGTCTATGCTCGGCATGATGACTCCTGCCGTTCGCTGTGACCCCGCGCCGTGCTACGTCGACCAGGCATAGGCTTAGACGGCCTCGTTGGACTCGTCCTCGAACGCTGCGAACAGCGGTTCGTCTTCGACGATTTCAGCGTTGGCGATGAACTCATAGCTCATCAGGCCTTCCGCGATTTCACGCAGCGCTACAACGGTAGGCTTGTCGTTTTCCCACTGAACCAGAGGCTCTTTGCCGCCGGTGGCCAGTTGACGGGCACGTTTGGTAGAGAGCATGACCAGCTCAAAACGGTTTTCCACGTGGTTCAGGCAGTCTTCAACGGTTACGCGGGCCATGGTATTCCTCGGAGCGAATGCAATATGCGCGCTGCCCGGTTGGGCGAGCGGACTCAACAGTTTAAAAAATCACCAGCGATTAGGGAAGCGCTGATTTTTTAACCAGACTCTTCAACGCGCTGCAAGTGCCAATGTAAAGCGCTTGCAGCGGTTTTGGGAAGTGCTGATTAACCGAGCAATTCGGCCAGTAATTTACCGTGACGCTGTTGCTGACGCTTCTGGATCAGCTGATTGGCGCGGAAAATCGCCTGCAGATCGTCCAGCGCGTGGGCGAAATCGTCGTTGATGATCAGGTAGTCATAGTCGACGTAGTGGCTCATCTCGCTGACGGCTTCGCGCATGCGGCCATCAATGATTTCGTCGCTGTCCTGGCCGCGATTGGTCAGGCGCTGGTGCAGAGCCTGCAAGGACGGCGGCAGGATGAAGATCGAACGTGCCTGCGGCATCAGCTTGCGCACTTGCTCGGCGCCTTGCCAATCGATTTCCAGAATCAGGTCGTGGCCTTCGTCCAGGGTTTGTTGCAGGTGGCTTTGCGAGGTGCCGTAGAGGTTGCCGAAGACTTCGGCGCGCTCGAGGAAATCACCGTGCTCGATCATCTTCACGAACTCGTTGCGCTCGACGAAGTGATAGTTCACGCCGTTCACCTCACCCGGGCGCATGGCGCGGGTGGTGTGGGAGATCGACACACGGATCTCCGGGTTGGCGTCGGTCAAAGCCTTGACCAGACTGCTTTTGCCCGCGCCTGATGGCGCGGAAATGATGTACAGGGTGCCGGTGCTGTGGGTCATGTCGGGGTAGCCTTACTCAATATTCTGCACTTGTTCGCGCATCTGCTCGATCAACACCTTGAGGTTGACGGCGGCTTGGGTGCTGCGCGGGTCAAAGGCCTTGGAGCCCAGTGTGTTGGCTTCGCGGTTGAGTTCCTGCATCAGGAAGTCCAGGCGACGTCCGGCCGCACCACCGGACTTGAGCACCCGGCGAACTTCAATGATGTGGGTGCTCAGGCGATCCAGTTCTTCGGCCACATCGCTTTTTTGCGCGAGCATGACCATTTCCTGTTCAAGGCGCTGCGGATCCAGCTCGGCCTTCATGTCGGCGAAGCGGTCGAGAACCTTCTGGCGCTGTGTGGCGAGCATCTGCGGAACCAGTTCACGCAGGGTCACAACGTCTTCTTCGATGGAAGTCAGGCGATCGTTGATCAGTCGCGCCAGTTCTGCGCCTTCACGCTCGCGACCGGCCTTGAGTTCTTTCAGTCCTTGATTGAACAGAGCCAAGGCTTCGGCATTCAAGGCTTGCGGGTCACTTGCGTCAGCGACCAGAACCCCGGGCCAAGCCAGCACTTCCAGAGGGTTGAGGGCGGCAGGGTTCTTGATCAGGCCGGCAACGGTCTCTGCGGCGGCGACCAATTGTGCGGCGCGCTCACGATCGACTTGCAGCGGCTTGCCGGTGCTTTCTTCGGTGAACCGCAGGGTGCATTCCAGTTTGCCCCGCGACAGGCCCTGACGCAGCGCTTCACGTACGGCGCCCTCGAGCTCGCGAAAAGACTCTGGCAGGCGCAGATGCGGCTCCAGATAGCGGCTGTTGACCGAGCGCAGTTCCCAGCTCAGGGTGCCTTGGGCGCCGGCTTTTTCGACGCGGGCGAAGGCGGTCATGCTGTGCACCATGGCGGTGACCTCGCAATGCAGATCGGCGCAGAACATGTGTCCCGCAGGCGCGATATGAATGAATTTAAGCCGACTGGCAGCAAAGGCGCAGGATTGTAGCGCAGTGCGGCGAAGGCGCCCAAACACACGGTGTGACAAAGGGCTGCAGCCCGTCGGTAATGCGTGTTTCAGGGCTTTCGGTCGTCGGCCTGTTTTTTTAACGAGTGCCCAGTGGCGGTGCAGCGCTCTATAATGCTCCGCAGTTTTCCGTCCCCAGTACAGGTATCTCCTATGAAACGTCCAAGTGGTCGCGCTGCCGATCAGCTCCGCTCGATCCGCATTACCCGCAACTACACCAAGCACGCCGAAGGATCGGTACTGGTCGAATTCGGTGATACCAAAGTCATCTGCACCGTCAGCGTCGAAAACGGCGTGCCGCGCTTCCTCAAGGGTCAGGGCCAAGGCTGGTTGACCGCTGAATACGGCATGCTGCCGCGCGCCACCGGCGAGCGTAACCAGCGTGAAGCGAGCCGTGGCAAGCAGGGCGGCCGCACCCTGGAAATCCAGCGTCTGATCGGCCGCTCTCTGCGTGCTGCTCTGGACATGTCCAAGCTGGGGGACGTGACCCTTTACGTCGATTGCGATGTAATCCAGGCCGACGGTGGCACCCGCACGGCGTCCATCACTGGCGCCATGGTTGCCTTGGTCGATGCGCTGAAAGTGATCAAGAAGCGTGGCGGCCTGAAAGGCGGCGACCCGCTCAAGCAAATGATCGGCGCCGTATCGGTTGGCATGTATCAGGGCGAGCCAGTACTGGATCTGGACTATCTTGAAGATTCCGCCGCCGAGACTGATCTCAACGTGGTGATGACCAGCTCCGGTGGCTTCATCGAAGTGCAGGGTACTGCTGAAGGCGCGCCGTTCCAGCCTGAAGACCTGAACGCCATGCTGGAACTGGCCAAGAAAGGCATGAACGAAATCTTCGAACTGCAGAAGGCTGCACTGGCCGACTGAGCAGGTTCAAACCCGCAAGGAGGACGCGATGAGTGACGAGCAAGAGCTGCTACCCAAACCGAGCCAACAGGTTCGCCAATGGGCGATGTTTTGTCACTTGTCCGCCTTGTTGGGGATCTGGATTCCGTTTGGCAACCTGATAGGGCCGCTGATTCTGTGGCAGATGAAGCGTGAGACGGATCCGTTCATCGATGCGCAGGGTAAAGAAGCGCTGAATTTTCAGATCACCGTGGCGATTGCCTCGGCCATCTGCCTTTTGCTGATGTTGCTGATTATCGGCTTCTTCCTGTTGGGCCTGCTGGCCATCGGTGCGCTGGTCTTGACGATCATCGCGGGGGTGAAAGCCAATGAGGGATTCCCTTATCGATATCCGTTCACCTGGCGACTGATCAAATAACGATCAATACGAAGCCTCCGTGACCCGTAAAGTTTTAATACAAATGCCCTGACTTGTCAGGGCATTTGTGTTCTTGCAACCCTACTAATTACTCTTTCGTGTAGGACTGGTTCTACGCGCGACAATCGGTAGGCGATATTTTTATATATATTCAGCTCTTACACTTCTAGTCACAACTGCAATGCTTTAGAGCGATCTGAGTCCTTGGCAATAAGACTTGGCGATTGTTAAGGTTACTCCGCGCAACGTTGCTTCAGAAACATCTCGATATATTCAAGCCATCGAAGGTCTTTGAATTCCAAATCAATCAGTGTTGAGACAATCAGCCGATTCAATAGGCGTGCGCGGGTAAAAAGTACGCCTGGTGAATATATAGCCAAGAATAATCCCAATGATTCAGCTCGATTTTTATGGAACGCTCGTGGCCGCCTCTCTGGTGCTTTTACTGGGTCGCGGGCTTGTTGCACGAGTCGGTTTTCTACGTAATTACAATATTCCTGAACCCGTCGCCGGTGGCTTGGTGGTTGCGCTGGGTTTATTGATGTTGCGAACGTTTGATATAGAAATCAGATTCGATACGTCACTACAAACACCTTTGATGTTGGCATTCTTCGCCACAATCGGTTTGAGCGCAGACTTTGCCAGCCTGAAGAAGGGTGGTCGCGTAGTCGGCATCTTTCTACTGGCGGTTACCGGGCTTCTGGTCGTTCAGAACGCCATGGGCATCGGTCTTGCGACAATGCTGGGACTGGATCCGTTGATGGGGCTGCTGACGGGCTCGATTACCTTGTCGGGTGGCCACGGTACGGGTGCTGCGTGGGGAGCTGTGTTCAGCGAGAAGTACGGTCTGGCATCGGCCTCCGAGCTTGCGATTGCCTCGGCGACATTCGGCCTGGTCCTGGGTGGCTTGATTGGTGGGCCGGTGGCCCGGCTGCTTATCAAGCGCGTGCAAGTGCCGGGTTGCCAGCCTCAAGAAACGCCACGCTTGCCAAAGGGTTTCGAGCAGCCGAACAAAGAGCGCTCGATTACCCCCTTTTCGTTTATCGAGACACTGGCGCTGATCGCCGTCAGTCTATTGGCCGGCAATGTTCTCAATGGCCTGTTACAAGGAACCGCTTTCGAATTGCCGACGTTTGTCTGCGTTTTGTTCGTGGGTGTGGTGCTACGTAATGGGCTGTCGGCGCTGGGCCTGTATCAGGTGTTCGAGCGTGAAGTCTCGGTACTGGGCAATGTCAGCTTGTCGCTGTTTCTGGCGATTGCCTTGATGTCTCTGAAATTGTGGGATCTGGCCGCTCTGGCATTGCCGATCTTCATCATTCTGGCTACGCAGGCCTTGGTCATGGCGCTGTTTGCGATTTTCGTGACGTTCCGAATGATGGGCAGCAACTACGATGCGGCGGTATTGGCGGCAGGGCACTGCGGTTTTGGGCTGGGTGCGACGCCTACGGCCATTGCCAACATGCAGGCAGTGACGCAACGCTTCGGGCCTTCGCAGATTGCGTTTCTCGTGGTGCCGATGGTGGGGGCGTTCTTCATCGACCTCATTAACGTCATCGTGATCAAGCTGTACCTGGCCCTGCCGTTTTTCGCCGCTGTTTGAGCATTAAGCGTCAAGCCTCTTTCACCGTGGTCTGACGCATAAAAAATGCCCGTATCTTTCGATACGGGCATTTTTTTGTGTCTGCGAATCGACGCTTAGATGGTCAGCGTCCAGTCGTAGTCGACGATCAGCGGCGCGTGCTGCGAGAACCGCGGCTGACGTGGCAGGCGTGCGCTGCGCACGAAGCGCCGCAGGCCCGGCGTCAGGATCTGGTAGTCAAAGCGCCAGCCCAGATTGAGCATCTCGGCCTGCTCGTTGTCCGGCCACCAGCTGTACTGGTCGCCTTCGCGGCTGACTTCGCGCAGGGCATCGACGTAGCCCATGTTGCCGACAATCTCGTCCATCCAGGCGCGCTCTGGCGCCAGGAAGCCCGGGGATTGCTGGCTGTCGCGCCAGTTTTTGATGTCGAGCTTCTGCTGCGCCACGTACAGCGAGCCACAATAAATGTACTCGCGACGTTTGCGTCGCTGTTTGTCCAGGTACTTGCCGAAGTCATCCATGAGCTTGAACTTCTGGTTCAAGTCCTCATCGCCGTTCATCCCAGACGGCAGCAGCAAGGTGGCAATACTGACTTTGACGAACTCTGCTTGCAGGTAGCGCCCGTAGCGGTCGGCCGTCTCGAAACCGAGACCGCTGATGACAGCCTGCGGTTGAAACCGCGAAGCCAAAGCCACGCCACCGTG
>NZ_JBIUWI010000125.1:0-3251 GCF_044743385.1 Pseudomonas sp. NPDC087639
CTGTCTGGAGGTGGCCCATGGTTGAGAATCAGAAAGCCATGCCGCAACCGGAAATGCGCCGCATCCGTCGCATCCATTTCGTCGGCATCGGCGGCGTGGGCATGTGCGGCATTGCCGAAGTGTTGTTGAACCTGGGCTATGAAGTGTCCGGTTCCGACCTGAAAGCATCGCCGGTGACCGAGCGTCTGGAATCGTTCGGCGCGAAAATCTATATCGGCCACCGCGCCGAGAACGCCGCTGCTGCCGATGTGTTGGTGGTGTCGAGCGCCGTCAACACGTCCAACCCGGAAGTCGCGACCGCGCTGGAGCGCCGCATCCCGGTGGTGCCGCGTGCCGAAATGCTGGCTGAGCTGATGCGTTATCGCCACGGCATCGCCGTCGCCGGTACCCACGGCAAAACCACTACTACCAGTCTGATCGCTTCGGTGTTCGCTGCCGGTGGCCTCGATCCGACGTTCGTCATCGGTGGTCGTCTGAATGCCGCGGGCACCAATGCCCAGCTCGGCACCAGCCGTTACCTGATCGCCGAAGCCGACGAAAGCGACGCGAGCTTCCTGCATTTGCAACCTCTGGTGGCCGTGGTCACCAACATCGACGCCGACCACATGGCGACCTACGACGGTGACTTCAACAAACTGAAGAAAACCTTCGTCGAGTTCCTGCACAACCTGCCGTTCTACGGTTTGGCGGTGATGTGCCTGGACGATCCAGTGGTGCGCGAAATCCTGCCGCTGGTCAAACGTCCGACCGTGACTTACGGCTTCAGCGAAGACGCCGACGTGCGCGCAATCAATGTGCGCCAGCAAGGCATGCAGACGTTCTTCACTGTACTGCGTCCTGATCGCGAGCCGCTGGAAGTGTCAGTGAACATGCCCGGCAACCACAACGTGCTCAACTCTCTGGCGACCATCTGCATCGCCACCGACGAAGGCGTCAGTGATGAGGCCATCGTTCAGGGCCTGTCCGGGTTCCAGGGTGTCGGTCGACGCTTCCAGGTCTACGGCGAACTGCCGGTGGACGGCGGCCACGTGATGCTGGTCGACGACTACGGTCACCACCCGACCGAAGTCGCCGCCGTGATCAAAGCCGTGCGCGGTGGCTGGCCGGAGCGCCGTCTGGTGATGGTTTACCAGCCGCACCGTTACAGCCGCACTCGGGATCTGTACGACGACTTCGTCAATGTACTGGCCGACGCCAACGTGCTGCTGCTGATGGAAGTCTATCCGGCCGGCGAAGAACCGATTCCGGGCGCCGACAGCCGCAAGCTGTGCAACAGCATCCGTCAGCGCGGTCAGCTCGATCCGATCTACATCGAGCGTGGCGTCGATCTGGCGCCGCTGGTCAAGCCGCTGCTGCGTGCCGGCGACATTCTGCTGTGCCAGGGCGCCGGTGATATCGGCGGTCTCGCACCGAAACTGTTGAAAAGTGAGTTGTTCGCTGGCGCCGTGGCGGCGTCGGTCGAGGGGAAGTTGAAATGACTGCTGCCTACGCCAATCTGTCCTCCACTATCGCGCCGAAAGACTTCGGCCGTGTCGCCGTGCTTTTCGGTGGCCTGAGTGCCGAGCGTGAGGTTTCGTTGAAATCCGGTAACGCCGTGCTCGAGGCGCTGCAAAGCGCTGGCGTGGACGCGTTCGGCATCGACGTCGGCGCAGACTTTCTGCAGCGTCTGCTCAGCGAGAAAATCGACCGCGCCTTCATCATTCTCCACGGTCGCGGCGGCGAAGACGGCTCCATGCAGGGCCTGCTCGAATGCGCGGGCATCCCGTACACCGGCAGCGGCATCCTCGCTTCGGCACTGGCAATGGACAAACTGCGCACCAAGCAGGTCTGGCACAGCCTCGGGATTCCGACGCCGCGTCACGCCGTGCTGTGCAGCGAAGCCGATTGTATTTCGGCAGCGACGGAACTGGGCTTCCCTTTGATCGTCAAACCGGCGCATGAAGGTTCAAGTATCGGGATGGCCAAAGTGAGTTCTGCGTCCGAGTTGATCGACGCATGGAAAGCGGCCAGTACCTACGATTCGCAAGTCTTGGTTGAGCAATGGATTCAAGGTCCAGAGTTCACCATCGCCACCCTGCGTGACCAGGTGTTGCCTCCAATCGCCCTGGGTACACCGCACACGTTCTACGACTACGACGCCAAGTACATCGCCAACGATACCCAGTACCGCATTCCGTGCGGGCTGGATGCCGCCAAGGAACAGGAACTCATGGATCTCACGGCCAAGGCCTGTGAGGCGCTGGGTATCGCCGGTTGGGGCAGGGCGGACGTGATGCAGGACGCCGACGGGCAGTTCTGGTTCCTGGAAGTGAACACCGCACCGGGCATGACCGATCACAGTCTGGTGCCGATGGCGGCCCGTGCCGCCGGTCTGGATTTCCAGCAACTGGTTCTGGCCATTCTGGCCGCCAGTGTTGAAGACGCTAGAGGTTAAGACGATGCAAGGCGCTCAGCTCAGACATCAGCCACCCGCACCCGGCCGCAAGCCGGTGCCGCGGGGTGCCAGCCGAATGGTGGCCAAAGAGCCGATGTCCGCGCGCCTGCCGAAAGCCAACTTCGGTTTTCTGAAAAGCCTGTTCTGGCCGGTGCTGCTGGTCGCGCTCGGGTTCGGTACTTACGAAGGCGCGCAGCGTTTGCTGCCGTACGCCGACCGGCCGATCACCAAGATCGCCGTGCAGGGCGACCTGAGCTACATCAGCCAGCAAGCGGTGCAGCAGCGAATCGCGCCTTTTGTGGCGGCGAGCTTCTTCACCATCGATCTGGCGAGCATGCGCAAGGAACTTGAGCAAATGCCCTGGATCGCCCACGCCGAAGTGCGTCGGGTCTGGCCGGATCAAGTGGTGATTCGCCTCGAAGAGCAACTGCCGGTGGCGCGTTGGGGTGACGAGTCTTTGCTGAACAACCAGGGCCAGGCGTTTACGCCCAGGGAACTGGCGAACTACGAACACCTGCCACAGCTGTTCGGCCCACAACGGGCCCAGCAGCAAGTGATGCAGCAGTACCAGGTGCTGAGCCAGATGTTGCGCCCGCTGGGCTTCTCGATTGCACGCCTGGAATTGCGTGAACGCGGGAGCTGGTTCCTGACCACCGGTGCCGGCAGTTCCGGCCCCGGCATCGAGTTGCTGCTGGGACGCGGCAACCTGGTGGAAAAGATGCGCCGCTTCATCGCCATCTATGACAAGACGCTCAAAGAACAGATTACGAACATTGCGCGCATCGATCTGCGCTACGCAACGGCCTCGCTGTTGGCT
>NZ_JBIUWI010000125.1:3261-4683 GCF_044743385.1 Pseudomonas sp. NPDC087639
AGCGCCGACGACAGCCCCCCCCGCTGTCGCAAAGAATTAAGAAGAGGCAGGACCCATGGCAAACGTGCAAAGCGGCAAAATGATCGTCGGTCTGGATATCGGCACCTCCAAGGTGGTGGCGCTGGTAGGCGAGGTCTCGGACGACGGCACGCTGGAAATCGTCGGTATCGGTACACATCCGTCCCGCGGCCTGAAAAAAGGCGTGGTGGTGAATATCGAGTCCACCGTGCAATCGATCCAGCGCGCGATCGAAGAAGCCCAACTGATGGCGGGCTGCCGCATTCACTCGGCGTTCGTCGGCGTGGCGGGCAATCACATCCGCAGCCTGAACTCCCACGGCATCGTCGCGATTCGTGATCGCGAAGTCAGCTCGGCTGACCTTGAGCGTGTTCTCGACGCTGCCCAGGCAGTGGCGATCCCGGCTGACCAGCGCGTGCTGCACACCCTGCCGCAGGATTACGTGATCGATAACCAGGAAGGCGTTCGCGAACCTCTGGGCATGTCCGGCGTACGTCTGGAAGCCAAGGTTCACGTCGTCACCTGCGCCGTCAACGCCGCACAGAACATTGAAAAATGCGTGCGTCGCTGTGGCCTGGAAATCGACGACATCATTCTTGAACAACTGGCTTCTGCCTACTCGGTCCTGACCGACGACGAGAAAGAACTGGGCGTGTGCCTGGTCGACATCGGCGGCGGCACCACCGACATCGCGATCTTCACCGAAGGCGCGATCCGCCACACCGCGGTGATCCCGATTGCCGGTGATCAAGTGACCAACGACATCGCCATGGCGTTGCGCACTCCGACCCAGTACGCCGAAGAGATCAAGATCCGTTACGCCTGCGCCCTGGCCAAACTGGCCGGTGCCGGCGAAACCATCAAGGTGCCGAGCGTTGGCGATCGTCCACCGCGCGAACTGTCGCGTCAGGCCCTGGCCGAAGTGGTCGAGCCGCGTTACGACGAACTGTTCACCCTGATCCAGGCTGAACTGCGTCGCAGCGGCTACGAAGACCTGATCCCGGCCGGCATCGTCCTGACCGGCGGTACGTCGAAGATGGAAGGCGCGACAGAACTCGCCGAAGAAATCTTCCACATGCCGGTACGCCTCGGTGTTCCGCACGGCGTGAAAGGCCTGGATGACGTGGTGCGCAACCCGATTTATTCCACTGGCGTTGGCTTGTTGATGTACGGCCTGCAAAAGCAGTCCGACGGAGTTTCGTTCTCCGGCATCGGCAGCCGCGACAGCTACAGCAGCGACGAGCCACAGGCGCCGCTGCTGGACCGATTGAAGAAGTGGGTTCAAGGCAACTTCTAAAGCTTTACCGCAACACCGCAACAAAACGCAGTAGGCGAAAAAACTAGAGAATGTAAGGAGAGGGAAAATGTTCGAACTCGTAGACAACATCCCCGCAAGCCCGGTAA
>NZ_JBIUWI010000125.1:4693-6280 GCF_044743385.1 Pseudomonas sp. NPDC087639
GGTGTTGGCGGTGGCGGCGGCAACGCTGTCAATCACATGGTCAAGAGCAACATCGAAGGCGTCGAATTCATCTGCGCCAACACTGATGCTCAAGCGCTGAAAAACATCGGCGCGCGTACCATCCTGCAACTGGGCACCGGCGTGACCAAAGGTCTCGGCGCTGGCGCCAACCCTGAAGTAGGTCGTCAGGCCGCTCTCGAAGACCGTGAGCGCATTGCCGAAGTCCTGCAGGGCACCAACATGGTGTTCATCACCACTGGCATGGGCGGCGGTACCGGTACCGGTGCTGCACCGATCATCGCCGAAGTGGCCAAGGAAATGGGCATCCTGACCGTTGCGGTCGTGACCCGTCCGTTCCCGTTCGAAGGCCGCAAGCGTATGCAGATCGCCGACGAAGGCATCCGCATGCTGTCCGAAAGCGTCGACTCGTTGATCACCATTCCTAACGAGAAGCTGCTGACCATCCTCGGTAAAGACGCCAGCCTCTTGTCGGCTTTCGCCAAGGCTGACGATGTACTGGCCGGTGCCGTTCGCGGTATCTCCGACATCATCAAACGTCCGGGCATGATCAACGTCGACTTCGCCGACGTACGTACCGTGATGAGCGAAAAGGGCATGGCGATGATGGGCACTGGCAGCGCCAGCGGTCCGAACCGTGCACGTGAAGCCACCGAAGCGGCCATCCGCAACCCGCTGCTGGAAGACGTGAACCTGCAAGGCGCACGCGGCATCCTGGTGAACATCACCGCCGGTCCTGACCTGTCACTGGGTGAGTACTCCGACGTGGGTAGCATCATCGAAGCCTTCGCTTCCGAGCACGCCATGGTCAAGGTCGGTACCGTTATCGATCCGGACATGCGCGACGAACTGCACGTGACTGTGGTTGCCACCGGTCTGGGCGCGAAAATCGAGAAGCCTGTGAAGGTTATCGACAACACCGTTCACACTTCGATGGCTGCCTCTCAGGTGCAACAACCGGCTCCGTCCCGTCAGGAAGCGCCGGCGGTGAACTACCGTGATCTGGACCGTCCGACCGTCATGCGCAACCAGGCTCAGGCCGGTGCTGCGGCTGCCGCGAAGATGAATCCGCAAGATGATCTGGACTACCTGGACATCCCGGCATTCCTGCGTCGTCAGGCCGATTGATGGAATGTATCAGGGCTATGAAGGTGATTGGTGTTCAGCAAAGGCTCGGTCTGCTATTATCGCCAGCCTTTGTTGATACCAGTTCGCAATTTGCGCTGAAGCGGCCCAAGCCATGATTAAACAACGCACACTGAAAAATATTATCCGTGCCACAGGTGTAGGCCTGCACTCCGGTGAGAAGGTCTATCTGACCCTCAAGCCTGCGCCTGTCGACACTGGCATTGTGTTTTGTCGCGCTGACCTCGACCCTGTGGTGCAGATTCCTGCCCGCGCGGAAAACGTCGGTGAAACCACTATGTCGACGACGCTGATCAACGGCGACGTCAAAGTGGACACGGTAGAGCACTTGCTCTCGGCCATGGCTGGCCTGGGCATCGATAACGCCTACGTCGAGCTCTCCGCGTCCGAAGTCCCGATCATGGATGGCAGCGCTGGACCCTT
>NZ_JBIUWI010000126.1:0-6132 GCF_044743385.1 Pseudomonas sp. NPDC087639
CTACGTTATGGTTCTTAAATGGAACCAGGACTATGGCCAGGCTGCCCTGCCGACTCAGAATGTTGCTTCCAGTACGACTACATCCGGTTTGCCGGACACCGCCACTGGCAATAATGCTGCCGCCAGTGACGATATACCGCGTGCCGCTAGCGATACCAGCGCACCTGCCGAAACACCGGTAGCCGCCAGCAAGGATCTGATCCAGATCAAAACCGACGTGCTCGATCTCGCGATCGATCCACAAGGTGGTGACGTTGCTCAACTGACCTTGCCTCTGTATCCACGTCGTCAGGATCGTCCGGACGTTCCGTTCCAGCTGTTCGATAACGGCGGCGAACGCGTTTATCTGGCGCAAAGCGGTCTGATCGGCACCAACGGCCCGGACGCAAATCCGGCTGGTCGCCCGGTCTACTCCTCGGAGAAGAAGACTTATCAACTGGCTGACGGTCAGGACCAACTGGTCGTCGACCTGAAGTTCAGCAAGGACGGCGTCAATTACATCAAGCGTTTCACCCTGAAACGCGGCCTGTATGACGTAGCCGTTTCGTACATTGTGGATAACCAGAGCGCTCAGCCGTGGAATGGCGCGATGTTCGCCCAGTTGAAGCGTGATAGCAGCGCCGATCCTTCGTCCACAACCGCTACTGGCACCGCCACTTACCTGGGCGCCGCCCTGTGGACAAGTTCGGAGCCGTACAAGAAAGTGTCCATGAAGGACATGGACAAGGCCCAACTCAAAGAAACCGTTACCGGTGGTTGGGTAGCCTGGCTGCAACACTACTTCGTGACTGCATGGATTCCGGTCAAGGGCGAAAACAACATCGTCCAGACCCGTAAAGACAGCAAAGGCAACTACATCATCGGTTACACAGGTCCTACGCTGACCGCAGCACCGGGTGCCAAAGTTGAAACCAGTGCTGTGCTGTACGCCGGTCCGAAAAGCCAGGCTGTGCTGAAAGAGTTGTCCCCAGGTCTGGAACTGACCGTCGACTACGGCATTCTGTGGTTCATTGCCCAGCCAATCTTCTGGCTGCTGCAACATATCCACGCCATTGTCGGTAACTGGGGCTGGTCGATCATCTTCCTGACCATGCTGATCAAGGGTATTTTCTTCCCTCTGTCGGCTGCCAGCTACAAATCGATGGCGCGCATGCGTGCCGTTGCGCCGAAACTGGCTGCACTGAAAGAGCAACATGGCGATGACCGGCAGAAAATGTCGCAAGCCATGATGGAGCTGTACAAGAAAGAGAAGATCAATCCGCTGGGCGGCTGCTTGCCGATCCTCGTGCAGATGCCGGTTTTCCTTTCGCTGTACTGGGTTCTGCTGGAAAGCGTGGAAATGCGCCAGGCGCCGTTCATGCTTTGGATCACTGACTTGTCGATCAAGGATCCATTCTTCATTCTGCCGATCATCATGGGCGCAACCATGTTCATCCAGCAGCAGTTGAACCCGACTCCTCCGGATCCGATGCAGGCGAAGGTCATGAAAATGATGCCAATCATCTTCACCTTCTTCTTCCTGTGGTTCCCGGCTGGTCTGGTGCTGTACTGGGTTGTGAACAACTGCCTGTCGATTGCACAACAGTGGTACATCACGCGTAAGATCGAAGCGGCGACGAAAAAAGCCGAGGCGTAACTTGCTCTGTGGATAACACCACTCAAAACGCCCCCTAGTGGGGCGTTTTGCTATCTGCCACTTTTGTATGGATTCCGGTTTATGAGCGCACCTCGTGAAACCATCGCAGCTGTTGCCACCGCCCAAGGTCGCGGAGGTGTGGGCATCGTCCGTGTTTCCGGCCCGTTGGCCAGTGTTGCTGCCAAAGCCATCAGCGGCCGCGAACTGAAACCACGCTACGCCCATTACGGCCCTTTTTTCAGCGACGATCAGCAAGTACTCGACGAAGGTCTGGCGCTGTACTTTCCTGGGCCTAATTCATTCACCGGTGAAGACGTGCTGGAACTGCAGGGTCACGGTGGCCCGATCGTTCTGGACATGTTGCTCAAGCGTTGTCTGGAACTAGGCTGCCGTTTGGCACGGCCGGGCGAGTTCAGCGAGCGCGCCTTTCTCAATGACAAACTCGACCTGGCCCAGGCCGAGGCAATTGCCGACTTGATCGAAGCAAGTTCTGCACAGGCCGCGCGCAACGCCCTGCGTTCTTTGCAGGGGGCGTTTTCCCAGCGTGTGCATAACCTCACCGAACAATTGATCGGCCTGCGCATCTACGTCGAAGCGGCCATAGACTTCCCGGAGGAAGAAATCGACTTCCTCGCCGATGGCCATGTGTTGAGCATGCTCGACAAGGTGCGCGATGAATTATCCACAGTGCTGCGCGAGGCCGGGCAGGGTGCCTTGTTGCGCGATGGAATGACGGTGGTCATTGCCGGTCGGCCGAATGCCGGCAAGTCCAGCCTGTTGAACGCCTTGGCCGGGCGCGAAGCGGCGATCGTTACCGAGATCGCCGGCACCACTCGCGACATTCTGCGTGAACATATCCACATCGACGGGATGCCACTGCACGTTGTCGATACCGCGGGTCTGCGCGACACCGATGATCAAGTAGAAAAGATCGGCGTCGAGCGGGCACTGAAAGCCATCGGTGAAGCGGATCGAGTATTACTGGTCGTCGATGCGACCGCGCCAGAAGCGTTGGACCCGTTCGCCTTGTGGCCGGAGTTTCTTGAAGTACGCCCGGATCCGGCGAAAGTCACCTTGATTCGTAATAAAGCTGATCTTACGGGCGAGGCCATTGCCCTGGAAGTCAGCGATGACGGCCACGTCACCATCAGCCTGAGCGCCAAATCGGCAGGTGAAGGACTGGAACTACTGCGTGATCATCTCAAGGCCTGCATGGGTTACGAGCAAACGTCGGAAAGCAGTTTCAGTGCTCGTCGCCGGCATCTGGAAGCCTTGCGCCACGCCAGCGCAGCCCTGGAACATGGGCGCGCGCAGCTGACTCTGGCGGGGGCAGGTGAGCTTCTGGCCGAAGATCTGCGCCAAGCCCAGCACTCTTTGGGTGAAATCACCGGGGCCTTCAGCTCTGATGATCTGCTGGGACGGATCTTTTCCAGCTTCTGCATCGGTAAGTAACCCGCCGGTACGTTCAAACGGGCCCGTTCGTGGCCCGTTTTTGTTTCTTCTTTCTGAATATCAGCCTGAAGTGCCCGACTGATTCTCCAGTTCGAGCGGTTTCTTCGTGCCCGAAATTTATCCAATGATCGAATTTCTGTGGATTAAGCCCTGTGAATAACTGCCATTGAGGTCAGTTGATAACAGGGCCTGAAAACTGGATATAAACCCCTCTGTGGATAACCACCCCTTTCATCCACAGGCTTACACCGGTTATCCAAGGGACTCATTGGCACATGGGCACAGGGTTTTGAATCTCTGTACATATTGAATATAAAGGCCTGTAGAGATCTATCCACAGAAAGGTAGGGCAGTAAGAATAAACATAAAAACAAAGATTCTATAAATTTCTTTCTTTTTTATTTTTTTAACCGCGAGTTCTCCACAGCTGGTTAAATTTTGTGCAAAGGGTTCTTTAGGAAGGGCGAAGTCCCTATACTTGCCGACCAGGTTCAGAAACCTGATCTCAAACTATTCCTGAATTACCTACTTAAGCAGGCACGAGGTGCGTGGTGGATTTCCCTTCCCGTTTTGAAGTGATCGTCATCGGCGGCGGTCATGCCGGTACCGAGGCAGCACTGGCGTCAGCACGTATGGGGGCAAAAACCCTGTTGCTGACGCATAACGTGGAAACCCTCGGTGCCATGAGTTGCAACCCGGCCATCGGTGGCATCGGCAAAAGCCATCTGGTCAAGGAAATCGATGCCCTCGGCGGCGCGATGGCCATGGCTACTGATTTGGGTGGCATCCAGTTTCGCGTGTTGAACAGCCGTAAAGGCCCAGCCGTACGTGCAACCCGTGCACAAGCGGACCGCATTCTTTACAAAGCCGCTGTCCGCGAAATTCTGGAAAACCAGCCGAACCTGTGGATATTTCAACAGGCTGCTGACGACCTGATCGTCGAGCAGGAACAAGTGCGCGGTGTTGTTACGCAAATGGGTCTGCGTTTCTTAGCCGATTCCGTGGTGTTGACCACGGGTACCTTCCTCGGCGGACTTATCCACATCGGTTTGCAGAATTTTTCCGGCGGTCGCGCCGGTGATCCGCCGTCGATTGCCCTGGCTCACCGTCTGCGTGAAATGCCACTGCGTGTCGGTCGCCTGAAAACCGGTACGCCACCGCGTATCGACGGCAAGTCTGTGGATTTCTCGGTGATGACTGAGCAGCCAGGTGACACGCCGATCCCGGTGATGTCGTTCATGGGCAACAAAGAACAGCATCCACGCCAGGTCAGTTGCTGGATTACCCACACCAACGCCCGAACCCACGAAATCATTGCCGCAAACCTTGATCGCTCGCCGATGTATTCCGCTGCCGGCGAGATCGAAGGCATTGGCCCGCGTTATTGCCCGTCGATCGAAGACAAGATTCATCGCTTTGCCGACAAGGAAAGCCATCAGGTGTTCATCGAACCGGAAGGTTTGACCACCCATGAGCTGTATCCGAACGGGATATCCACCAGCTTGCCGTTCGATGTGCAATTGCAGATCGTGCAATCGATCCGCGGTATGGAAAACGCGCACATCGTGCGTCCGGGTTATGCGATCGAGTACGACTACTTCGATCCGCGCGACCTGAAGTACAGCCTGGAAACCAAAGTCATCGGCGGTCTGTTCTTCGCCGGGCAAATCAACGGCACCACCGGTTACGAAGAAGCCGGCGCCCAGGGTTTGCTCGCCGGAGCCAACGCCGCATTGCGCGCGAAGGGCAAAGAAGCCTGGTGCCCGCGCCGCGATGAAGCCTACATCGGCGTGTTGGTCGACGATCTGATCACCCTCGGTACCCAAGAGCCGTACCGAATGTTCACTTCCCGTGCCGAGTACCGCCTGATCCTGCGCGAGGACAACGCCGACCTGCGTCTGACCGAAAAAGGTCGTGAACTGGGTCTGGTCGATGACGCTCGTTGGGCGGCCTTCTGCAAGAAACGCGAAAGCATCGAACTCGAAGAGCAACGCCTGAAAAGCACCTGGGTTCGCCCGGGCACGCCTCAGGGGGATGCGATCGCGGAGAAATTCGGCACGCCGCTGACCCACGAATACAACTTGCTCAACCTCTTGAGCCGTCCGGAAATCGACTACGCTGGTTTGGTCGAAGTGACCGGGAACGGCGCCGAAGATCCACAGGTCGCCGAACAGGTTGAGATCAAAACCAAGTACGCCGGTTACATCGACCGTCAACAGGACGAAATCGCCCGTCTGCGCGCCAGTGAAGACACGAAACTGCCTGTGGATATCGATTACACCAACATTTCCGGTCTCTCCAAGGAGATCCAGAGCAAGCTCGGCGCGACGCGTCCAGAGACGCTGGGCCAGGCTTCGCGGATCCCGGGCGTGACCCCGGCAGCGATTTCGCTGTTGATGATTCATTTGAAAAAACGCGGCGCGGGCCGTCAGTTGGAGCAAAGCGCTTGAGTTCTAAGGTCACTTCGCAACACGCCGAAGAGTTATCCACAGGAGCCCGCGAGCTCGGTGTCCATCTCAGCGAAACCCAGCACGAATTGCTGCTGGGTTATCTGGCCCTGTTGATAAAATGGAACCAGGCCTACAACCTGACTGCGGTTCGTGATCCGGACGAGATGGTCTCGCGTCATCTGCTCGATAGTCTGAGTGTCATGTCGTTCATCGAAAACGGTCGCTGGCTCGACGTTGGCAGCGGCGGCGGCATGCCGGGGATCCCGTTGGCGATCCTGTATCCGGACTCGCAAGTGACCTGTCTGGACAGCAACGGCAAGAAAACCCGCTTCCTGACCCAGGTAAAACTCGAACTCAAACTGGATAACCTGCAAGTTATCCACAGTCGCGTCGAAGCGTTTCAGCCTGCACAGCCATTCAACGGGATCATTTCCCGGGCGTTCAGCAGCATGGAAAACTTCACCAACTGGACTCGCCATCTGGGCGATGCCGATACACGCTGGCTGGCAATGAAGGGCGTTCATCCGGCCGATGAGCTGGTAGCATTGCCGGCAGACTTCAAACTCGATAGCGAACACGCCCTGGCCGTCCCCG
>NZ_JBIUWI010000127.1:0-2919 GCF_044743385.1 Pseudomonas sp. NPDC087639
GAAAACCGTATAACTCATTGAATCTCAAGGAGTTTTCCGTTTCGACTGCGCCGGAAGTGGGGCGAATTATAGACTTCCAGAATCTGCCGTCAACCACTAATTTCGCTTTTCTTGCAGAATCTGTTTTTTAGCCATTAAACGCGGGATTCGGCGAGTAACGGGTGGCACACGCAGCAAAAGAAGCAGAGCACCTATAAAGGCATAGATAGCCCACTCCCGGAGATCCGCACGCACGATCCAAAGCATATGCAGCAAACCCAGCCCCAGAATCACATAGGCAAGACGGTGCAGCTTCTTCCAGCGCACGCCTAGACGGCGCTGACTGTAACGATTGGAAGTCGCCGCCAACGCCAGCAACCCGAGAAAACCTAACGTACCGACAATAATGTATGGCCGCTTACGCAGCTCAACGCCAAGCTGCGACCAATCGAACCCGAGAATAAATGCCATGTAGCTACATAGATGTAGAACCACATAGGCAAAACACCAAAGCCCCAATTGCCGACGTACTGCGATCCACCCCGCCCAGCCGGTCAATTTTTGCATAGGCGTCATGCTCAAAGTAATCAGCAACAACACCAACGTCCCGAGTCCGAGCCGATCAACCAGGACCTTGCCAGGATCCGGCCCAAGCAAATCCTCGAAGGCTTGATAGAACCACAGCAAAGGCCAGATCGCCGCTGCAATGAAAACACCCACTCGCCAGACCGGATATCGCATCAGTAATTCTTCCGCAGATCGAGCCCTGTATATAAAGAAGCAACTTCATCCGAGTAGCCGTTGAACATCTGGGTATCGCGCACATTCGGCTTGAACAGGCTGTTCGGCAACCGGCGCTCCCGTGCTTGCGTCCAGCGCGGATGGTCGACTGTAGGATTCACGTTCGCATAAAACCCGTACTCATCCGCCGCAATACTCTGCCATGTCGTCTTCGGCTGCTCGCTGACCAAACTGATCCGCACGATGGATTTGACACTCTTGAACCCATACTTCCAAGGCACAACCAAACGCAGCGGTGCGCCATTCTGATTCGGCAATTCCCGGCCATACATGCCCACAGCCAGAATCGCCAATGGATTCATCGCCTCATCCAGACGCAAGCCTTCTACATAAGGCCAGTCGATCAGGGCAAAACCAGAGCGCTGTCCTGGCATGCTCTTGGGATCCTGCAGCGTTTCGAAACGGATGTACTTGGCATTGGAGGTAGGCTCGACCTGCTTGAGCAGCGCCGAGATAGGAAAACCGATCCACGGAATAACCATCGACCAGGCTTCAACGCAGCGCAGGCGATAGATGCGCTCTTCCAGCTGATACGGCTTGATGAAGTCTTCCAGCGCATAACGCCCTGGCTTACCCACCTCCCCGTCTACCACAACACTCCAGGGTTCGGTTTTCAGCGCCCCGGCATTCGCCGCCGGGTCACCTTTGTCAGTACCGAACTCATAGAAGTTGTTGTAGTGAGTCGCGTCTTTATAAGGGGTGATCGCCTCATCCTTGACGTTGACCGCTCCCCACTTAGTAGAGGGAAGCTTCTCGGTAAACCAGGCTGGCGCTTTACCCGCCTCGACATCAGCATATCGAGCGGCTTCGTCTGCACTTGCCCAGCGCGGCAAGCTGCTGACGGCGATACCGGCGGCAGTGGCTCCAAGCAATTGGCGACGAGAGAGATAAATCGATTCAGACGTGACATCCGACTCATGGCAGTCAGATGCTTTGGGGATTTTGATCAACATGACAACTCCGCAGCTTTGGAGGACAGATGTACCCATAGACTGCGGAGTATGCGGGAAATTACATCACTCGGCGTTTTTGTGGCGACGAAGATGCAAGAGGTATTGCACTGGGCCGGAGGCCGCATAAGCGAGAAACACCAGCAGCAGAATGCGCGGTGGATCGCTGAAGACCACGGCAAACACCAACACCACCGCGAGAATCGCAACGAAAGGCACACGCCCTTTCAAGTCCAGCTCCTTGAAGCTGTTGTACTTGATGTTGCTGACCATCAGCATGCCGGCAGCGGCCACCATCAGCGCGACCAGGAACGACATCTTCGAGCCCTGGATCCCGTAATCGCTGAACGCCCAGACAATACCCGCCACCACGCCGGCGGCTGCCGGACTGGCCAGACCGATGAAGTAGCGCTTGTCGGCAGTGCCAACCTGAGTGTTGAAGCGCGCCAGACGCAGGGCCGCACCCGCTACATAGATGAAGGCGACCATCCAGCCGACCTTGCCCATATCACCCAGCGCCCAGCCAAAGGCCAGCAGCGCCGGCGCCACGCCGAAAGCAACCATGTCGGACAGCGAGTCATACTCGGCGCCGAAAGCGCTTTGCGTATTGGTCATGCGCGCAACACGACCATCGAGGCCGTCGAGCACCATGGCGACGAAAATAGCGATGGCAGCGAAGGCGAAATACTTGCTCGCGTTCACCGAGTCCCCGGCGCTTAACGCAGCCTGGGCACTCATCGAGTTGATGATGGAGTAGAACCCTGCGAACAGGTTCGCAGTGGTGAACAGATTCGGCAGCAGATAGATACCACGATGCCGGACTTTACGACCTTCTGCGTCGTGCCCTTCTTCGATGTGTTCATCGATAGGCAGCAGGCTTTCGGCGTCAGAAGCCTTGTTCGGCTCTTCGGGACGTTCGCTCATGGACATTACCTTGCAACGGTTTGGAAAAAATTCGACAGGTGTCTGGGACGACGGTTCGGCCACAAACGATGCAGCTTTATACCAGAACCACCGCCTCAAACGAAAAAACGCGGCCGAGGCCGCGTTTTTCGTACAAGGGACGACGACTTAGTTTTTGGCTTTGTCGACGATCTTGTTGGCACCGATCCACGGCATCATGGAGCGCAGTTGCTCGCCGATGATTTCGATACCGTGAGCGGCGTTGTTACGACGCTTGGCGGTCATC
>NZ_JBIUWI010000127.1:2929-5743 GCF_044743385.1 Pseudomonas sp. NPDC087639
GCCGGTTGCGCCTTCGCTGATGAACATTTTGGCGTATTCGCCGTCCTGAATACGTTTCAGGGCGTTGCGCATGGCCTGACGGGATTCGGCGTTGATCACTTCCGGACCGGTCACGTACTCGCCGTACTCAGCGTTGTTGGAGATCGAGTAGTTCATGTTGGCGATACCGCCTTCGTACATGAGGTCAACGATCAGTTTCAGTTCGTGCAGGCACTCGAAGTAGGCCATTTCCGGCGCGTAGCCAGCTTCAACCAGAGTTTCGAAACCGGCTTTGACCAGTTCAACGGTACCGCCACACAGAACGGCTTGTTCGCCGAACAGATCGGTTTCAGTCTCGTCCTTGAAGGTAGTTTCGATGATGCCGGTACGACCGCCGCCAACACCGGCAGCGTAGGACAGTGCAACGTTTTTGGCGTTGCCCGAAGCGTCCTGGTAGATCGCGATCAGGTCAGGGATACCACCACCCTTCACGAACTCGGAACGCACGGTGTGGCCCGGGGCTTTCGGCGCGATCATGATCACGTCGAGATCGGCACGCGGAACAACCTGGTTGTAGTGGATTGCGAAACCGTGGGAGAAGGCCAGGGTGGCGCCTTTCTTGATGTTCGGCTCGATTTCGTTTTTGTACAGCGAGGACTGGAACTCGTCCGGGGTCAGGATCATGACCAGGTCGGCAGCAGCAACAGCGGAAGCAACGTCGGTCACTTTCAGGCCGTGAGCTTCAGCTTTGGCAACGGTGGCCGAACCTTTACGCAGACCAACGGTAACGTCGACACCGGAATCTTTCAGGTTGCACGCCTGGGCGTGGCCCTGGGAACCGTAACCGATGATGGCAACTTTCTTGCCCTGGATGATCGACAGGTCGCAGTCTTTATCGTAGAAAACTTTCATGAATTTCCCCTATATATCCTGGCCGTTCAGGCCATTCGCTAATTTGGTTTAGATGCTGAGTACTTTGTCGCCGCGGGCAATGCCGGTCACGCCGCTGCGGACGGTTTCCAGAATCGATGCGGTGCCGATGGACTGAATGAAGCTGTCAAGCTTGTCGCTGGTACCGGTCAATTGAACGGTATACACGCTCGCGCTGACATCGACGATCTGCCCACGGTAAATATCGGTAGTGCGTTTGATCTCGGCGCGCTGGGCGCCAGTGGCCTTGACCTTGACCAGCATCAGTTCGCGCTCGATATGAGCACTTTCCGACAGGTCCACCAGCTTGACCACTTCGATCAGCTTGTTCAGGTTTTTAGTGATCTGCTCGATGACTTCATCGTGGCCAACGGTGGTCAGCGTCAGACGCGACAGGGTCGGGTCTTCGGTCGGGGCCACGGTCAGGCTTTCGATGTTGTAGTTGCGCTGCGAGAACAGGCCGACTACGCGAGACAGAGCGCCGGGTTCGTTTTCCAGAAGCAAGGAAATAATGTGCCGCATGATTAAGTACGCTCCGTCTTGCTCAGCCACATATCGCGCATCGAGCCGTCTTTGATCTGCATCGGGTAGACGTGCTCGCTGGTGTCGACCGAAATATCGATCACGACCAGGCGATCCTTCATGGCAAACGCTTCTTCCATCTTCGACTTCAAATCTTTCGAATCGGTGATGCGTACGCCAACGTGACCGTAGGCTTCAGCCAACTTGACGAAGTCAGGCAGCGATTCCATGTACGAGTGCGAGTGACGGCTGCCGTAGCTCATGTCCTGCCACTGACGCACCATCCCCAGAACACCGTTGTTCAGGATGACGATTTTTACTGGCAAGCCATATTGCAGGCAGGTCGACAGTTCCTGGATGTTCATCTGGATACTGCCTTCACCGGTGACGCAGGCAACGTCGTCTTCCGGGAAGCTCAACTTGATACCCATGGCCGCCGGGAAACCGAAGCCCATGGTGCCCAGGCCACCGGAGTTGATCCAGCGGTTAGGCTTGTTGAACGTGTAGTACTGCGCAGCGAACATCTGGTGCTGACCCACGTCGGAGGTGATAAAGGCATCGCCCTTGGTCACTTCGCACAGGGTTTCGATCACGGTCTGCGGCTTGATCTTGCTGCCGTCGCCCTTGTCGTAAGGAAACAGGCCACGATCACCACGCCATTCATCAACTTGCTTCCACCAACTGGCCACAGACTCCTTGTTTGGGGTCTCGCCGATTTCCTTGAGGGTCGCGACCATTTCGGTCAGGACGCTCTCGACCGGACCAACGATAGGCACGTCAGCCTTGATGGTCTTGGAGATCGAAGCCGGGTCGATGTCGATGTGGATGATCTTGGCGTTCGGGCAGAACTTCGCCGCGCCGTTGATCACGCGATCGTCGAAACGCGCACCGACAGCCAGGATCACGTCGGCATGGTGCATCGCCAGGTTGGCGGTGTAGCTGCCGTGCATGCCGAGCATGCCGATAAACTGACGATCGGTCCCAGGGAAGCCGCCCAGGCCCATCAGCGTGTTAGTCACTGGCAGGTTGAGCATTTTCGCCAGTTCGGTCAGCGGTGCGGAACCGTTGCCCAGGATCACGCCGCCACCGGAGTACAGCACAGGGCGCTTGGCCGCCAGGAGCATTTCTGCCGCCTTGCGGATTTGGCCCGAGTGACCGCGAACGGCCGGGCTGTAGGAGCGCAGCTTGGCTTTCTTCGGGAAGATGTATTCGAACTTCTCGGCCGGGTTGGTCATGTCTTTCGGAATATCGACCACGACCGGACCCGGACGACCGGATTGCGCCAGGTAGAAGGCCTTCTTCATGACGTCCGGGATTTCCGAAGCGTGCTTGAGCATGAAGCTGTGCGTCACGATCGGCCGGGAGATACCGATCAGGTCGGTT
>NZ_JBIUWI010000128.1:0-5622 GCF_044743385.1 Pseudomonas sp. NPDC087639
CTTCGAAAACTCCGAAGGCAACCTGGGCATCGCCAACGCGCTGTTCCAGCACCTGGCGAGCAAACTGCCGATCTCCCGCTGGCAGCGCGACCTGACCGACTCCACCGTACTGCGCAACCTCGGTGTCGGCTTCGCCCACAGCGTGATCGCTTACGAAGCCAGCCTCAAAGGCATCAGCAAACTGGAGCTCAACGAGCAGAAGATTGCCGCTGACCTCGACGCTTGCTGGGAAGTCCTGGCTGAGCCGATCCAGACCGTGATGCGTCGCTACAACATCGAAAACCCGTACGAAAAGCTGAAAGAACTGACCCGCGGCAAGGGCATCAGCCCTGAAGCGTTGCAGACTTTCATCGACGGCCTGGACATGCCAGCCGCAGCGAAAGCCGAGCTCAAGCAACTGACCCCGGCCAACTACATCGGCAACGCTGTAGCGCAAGCCAAACGCATCTGATCGACCGCTTGAACCGTTTGAGACGCCCGGCCGCGCCGGGCGTTTTTATTCCCGTCTGAAAAGTGCTTTTTTTCAATAGGTTACATATGAATTCCGATATTCCTCTTCAACTTCTGGGCGGCATCACGGCGCGCGAATTCCTGCGCGACTACTGGCAGAAAAAGCCACTGCTGATCCGCCAGGCGATTCCTGACTTCGAAAGCCCGATCGACGCCGACGAGCTGGCCGGCCTGGCCCTGGAAGAAGAAGTCGAATCGCGCCTGGTCATCGAGCATGGCGAGCGCCCATGGGAACTGCGTCGCGGCCCGTTCGCTGAAGACGAATTCAGCAAGCTGCCGGAAAAAGAGTGGACTCTGCTGGTTCAGGCAGTCGATCAATTCGTACCGGAAGTCAGCGAGCTGCTGGAAAACTTCCGCTTCCTGCCGAGCTGGCGCGTCGACGACGTGATGATCAGCTTCGCAGCCCCAGGTGGCAGCGTCGGCCCGCACTTCGACAACTACGACGTGTTCCTGCTGCAAGGTCACGGCAAGCGCAACTGGAAAATCGGCCAGATGTGTGACTCCGAGAGCCCGCTGCTGCAACACGCCGACCTGCGCATCCTCGCCGAATTCCACGAAACCGAAGAGTGGGTTCTGGAACCGGGTGACATGCTTTACCTGCCACCGCGTCTGGCCCACTGCGGCGTCGCCGTGGATAACTGCATGACCTACTCGGTAGGCTTCCGCGCCCCGAGTGCGTCCGAAGTGCTGACCCACTTCACCGACTTCCTCAGCCAGTTCCTGACCGACGAAGAGCGCTACACCGACGCCGACGCGCAGCCAGCGGCCGATCCGCATCAGATTCAGCACGATGCGCTGGATCGCCTGAAAAGCCTGCTCGCCGAACACATGAGCGACGAGCGTCTGCTGCTGACCTGGTTCGGCCAGTACATGACCGAGCCACGCTACCCGGAACTGGTAGCCGGCCCGGAAGAAGTCGAAGAAGAAGACTTCCTCAGTGCTCTGCAAGATGGCGCCGTGCTGATCCGCAACCCGAGCGCGCGCCTGGCCTGGTCGGAAGTCGATGACGATCTGCTGCTGTTCGCCAGCGGCCAGAGCCGTTATCTGCCGGGCAAACTGCGCGAGCTGCTGAAGCTGATCTGCGCCGCCGACGCCTTGCACACCGACAACCTTGGCGAGTGGCTGAACGACGAAGACGGTCGCGGCCTGCTGTGCGAACTGGTCAAGCAAGGCAGCCTGGGGTTCGCTGATGAATAAAATTCGCGTACGTGTCGCAGACTGGCAGAAGGACATCGCCGAGATCCGGCGCATTCGTGAAACGGTGTTCATCGCCGAACAATCGGTGCCACCCGAGCTGGAATGGGACGCCGATGACGCGACCGCTGTGCATTTCCTGGCATTTGAGGGCGACTTTCCGATCGGCACTGCGCGTCTGTTGCCCGATGGGCACATTGGCCGGGTTTCCGTGCTGAAAGACTGGCGCGGCATGAAGGTCGGTGACGCGCTGATGCAAGCGGTCATTGCTGAAGCAGAAGAGCGCGGACTGAAGCAGCAAATGCTCAGCGCTCAGGTGCAAGCCACGGCGTTCTACGAGCGCCTGGGTTTCAGCCTGGTCAGTGAGGAGTTCCTGGAAGCAGGGATTCCGCATGTCGATATGGTTCGCCATTCGGCCCAACCGCTAGCTGAATGAAACCTTGTGGCGAGGGGATTTATCCCCGATGGGGCGCGAAGCGGCCCTAAAATTTTGGGTCTGCTGCGCAGCCCATCGGGGATAAATCCCCTCGCCACAAGAGCAATATGCAAACTTCAGCAAACGCCCCGACATCGAACGATGCCGGGGCGTTTTGCTGTCTTGGATTCAACTTGCCCCACCCGGGGCCGACAAACTGGCAATATCAAGCCTTTCGAAAGCGGAGATAACGGACATGTCCCTACGCACCCTGCTCACCACCCTGCTGCTCGGCTGCAGTTTTTCGGTGATGGCAGCCACAGAAATCGTCCCCCTCAAGTACCGCACCAGCACCGACATGCTGCCGATGGCGCAGGATTTCCTCGGCAAGGATGGCCAGGTCAGCGCCTATGGCAACCAACTGATCGTCAAGGCGGAGCCGGACAAGATTCAGGAACTCAAGGCGTTGCTGACCCAACTCGACACCGCGCCGAAACGCCTGCTGATTACCGTCGACACCAACGAAAACAATGGCCGTGGCGACGAAGGTTATTCAGTCAACGGTGCGCAGACCCGCATCATCAGCCGCAGCACCGCCAGCCGTGACGGCGGCATTCAGCAAATACAGGCCAGCGAAGGCGCTCCGGCGCTGATCCAGGTCGGCCAGAGCGTGCCGATCACCAACAGCCAGACAAACTCCTACGGCGATTACAGCAGCCAGACCCAATACCGCAACGTCACTCAGGGTTTTTACGTCACCGCGAGCGTCACCGGCGACATCGTTCATCTGGCAATCAGTACCAACCGTGACCGCATGAGCCAGGAACGTCCCGATGTAGTGAACGTGCAAAGCACCGACACAACCGTCAGCGGGCGCCTCGGCGAGTGGATCACTCTGGCCGGCGTCAATCGCCAGACTCAGGCTGACAAACAGGGCCTGGCCCGCAGCTACTCGACTCAAGGCCGGGATGACATGACCTTGCGGGTGAAAGTCGACAGCCTGGACTAAAGCACCGAAAACTGACTGATTAGTCGTATTAGACGAAAGATGTAGTGCTTTAAAAAAAGCACTACAAAACGTTTGACGAGCCAAAAAAGCGAAGGCATGATGGCCTCGCTCCCGCTAATCAGAGGCCCTGGCAAGGGCCTTCGAAGCGCTGTTCGCATCTACCCCGCGAACCGTTTCGTGTCTGTACCGCCCACAAGGTGTGTTTGACGAGGTTGCCGACTGGAACGAAGTTGTCCCGAGGGACGGAAGCGTAATTAGGTAACCCGGCATCACACTGTAGTTCGTATAAAGGCCCACGACGCCCGAATGCGCCCGCCAGTTTCGCCTTTACCTGCTCACTTCCCCTCGAGCTCATCGTTCATCCCGTCGCCTACCCCGCCGAATCCGACTTGACCACCTAAGCTTCTGGTCAGCGAGCGCAGGAATTTTCCACCGCAGAACAACTTTTCATAAAAGACGCGACGAGGTTTATCTCCATGGCACTGACACGCGAACAGCAAATTGCAGCCCTTGAAAAAGACTGGGCTGAAAACCCGCGCTGGAAAGGCGTGACTCGCACTTATTCCGCTGCTGACGTCGTCCGTCTGCGTGGCTCGGTTCAACCTGAGCACACCTTTGCGAAAATGGGCGCCGAGAAGCTGTGGAACCTGGTAACCCAGGGTGCCAAGCCGTCCTTCCGTCCAGAGAAAGATTTCGTCAACTGCATGGGCGCCCTGACCGGCGGCCAGGCTGTTCAGCAAGTCAAAGCCGGTATCCAGGCAATCTACCTGTCGGGCTGGCAGGTAGCTGCGGACAACAACTCCGCCGAATCGATGTACCCGGACCAGTCGCTGTACCCGGTGGACTCGGTGCCAACCGTGGTCAAGCGCATCAACAACTCGTTCCGTCGCGCTGACCAGATCCAATGGAAAGCCGGCAAGAACCCGGGCGACGATGGCTACATCGACTACTTCGCGCCGATCGTGGCTGACGCTGAAGCCGGTTTCGGCGGCGTACTGAACGCTTACGAGCTGATGAAGAGCATGATCGAAGCAGGCGCCGCCGGCGTTCACTTCGAAGACCAACTGGCTTCCGTGAAGAAATGCGGCCACATGGGCGGCAAGGTTTTGGTGCCAACCCAGGAAGCCGTACAGAAGCTGACCGCAGCGCGTCTGGCAGCTGACGTTGCCGGTACTCCGACCATCATTCTGGCCCGTACCGACGCTAACGCCGCGGACCTGCTGACTTCCGACTGCGACCCGTACGACCAGCCGTTTGTGACTGGCGAGCGCACCCAGGAAGGTTTCTACAAGGTACGTGCCGGTCTGGATCAAGCGATCGCACGTGGTCTGGCTTACGCCCCTTACGCCGACCTGATCTGGTGCGAAACCGCCAAGCCGGATCTGGACGAGGCTCGTCGCTTCGCTGAAGCGATCAAGAAGGAATACCCGGACCAACTGCTGTCGTACAACTGCTCGCCTTCCTTCAACTGGAAGAAAAACCTGGACGACGCGACCATCGCCAAGTTCCAGCGCGAACTGTCCGCCATGGGCTACAAGCACCAGTTCATCACCCTGGCCGGCATTCACAACATGAGGCACAGCATGTTCAACCTGGCTCACGACTACGCCCGTAACGACATGACTGCCTACGTGAAGCTGCAAGAGCAGGAATTCGCTGACGCCTCCAAGGGTTACACCTTCGTGGCTCACCAGCAGGAAGTGGGCACCGGCTACTTCGATGACATGACCACCGTGATTCAGGGTGGCTCGTCCTCGGTAACCGCACTGACCGGTTCGACCGAAGAAGAACAGTTCCACTGATCTGCTTCACCTGAGCAAACGGCCTCTGCGGATCGAATAGAAAGCTAACCGCAGAGCCGCAAGACTGACGCCCCGACTGGTTCGGGGCGTTTTTTTTGCCTGTGATGTTCCTCACCACACAAATCCCAAAGGTTCTGTATCAGACCTTTCTGAAAAAACATTGATCCATAGCGGTATAGGCGTCAGAAAAATCAGTTAAAACAGGCGCCACCGCTACTTGCAGTAACGGGCATATAAGACAACTTCCCAACTACTGCACCGCTAAACAGTTACAAAACCACCTCAAACGATATTAATTATCATTTAGCCGCAACTATGCTCGTTACATTTCCCACAAAACATAATTCGCAGAAAACCGGCTAATGCCCGCTATGCTTGGGCTACGGGGCATCGGAGGCGCGCTATGTCCTTATTCCAATAAATAATTTCGCTATAGGAATTTTACTTGCAGGGTGTTTAGCCATAAAATCAGCGCGATTGATTGCTGCGACATATCGTCACTGCCTATTTCTTTATCAAGCTCAGAGACCTTTGCTCTCTGTTAAGGATTACCAGCATGCCCGAAGCGACAGGACTCATGGCCCACAACTGGGGCTTTGCCATTTTCCTTCTGGGTGTCGTCGGCCTGTGTGCCTTCATGCTTGGCGTCTCCAGCCTCCTCGGGTCAAAAGCCTGGGGCCGCAGCAAAAACG
>NZ_JBIUWI010000129.1:0-5324 GCF_044743385.1 Pseudomonas sp. NPDC087639
CTGATCCGCGAACGCCGCGGCACCGCGCAGAAACTCGTCACCGAATACCGCTACGACTGCCAACACCGCCTCATCGGCCTGACCCGCCCCGACGGCAAAACCGCCAGTTACCGCTACGACGCCTTCAACCGGCGCATCAGCAAAACCGTCGACGGCGCCACCACCGAGTTCTTCTGGCAAGGCGATCACCTCGTCGCCGAAAGCAGCCAAACCCACCACCGCAGCTACGTCTACGAACCCGGCACCTTCCGCCCGCTGGCGCTGCTCGACGGCAAAGGCCCGAAGCGCGCCTGCCCGTTCTACTACCAACTCGACCACCTCGGCACCCCACAGGAACTCACCGACTACAGCGGTGAAATCGTCTGGTCGGCGCAATACGACGCCTACGGCAAAGTTGCCGCGATCACCCTAGCCGGCGAGGAATACCTGGACCAGCCACTGCGCTTCCAGGGGCAGTATTTCGATGGGGAGAGCGGGCTGCATTACAACCGGCACCGGTATTACGACCCACGGCTGGGCCGGTATCTGACGCCGGACCCGATCAAGTTGGCGGGTGGGTTGAATCAGTACCAGTACGTGCCGAATCCGACGGGGTGGGTGGATCCGCTGGGGTTGAGTTCGAACTGTCCGCCGTCAGCGCCGCGTCGTCCGATGCGGTACGAGGCTGGTCGCGTGGTCGTCGAAGAGGGAGCGCCCCCGCTGCCGAAAATGACGGCGCAGGAGCGACGGGCGAGGCTTGATGAGGTGGCTGAGGAGAATGCGAAGCGGCGGGTACATGAATATGAAGAACTTTATGATATGCACACTGTAAAAAAGCACAGTTCTGAAATTCCCGATCTAGCCCTCAAACAGCGAGCTATCGATGGTACTGATCCTCATACTGGTGTCGCTCCAATACCACCCAGAGGGAATCCAAGCTCACAATTTCACAACTGGCGAATGCATTTGGGGGCATTAAACAAGGCGATGACAAGGGATGAAAATGGCTTAATCATGCATACTTGTGAGGATCAGAATGAAACTCCGATAGTTAGGTTCGAGTTGCCTGGGGCAGGGCGAGGGTATAAGCCGAATAGGAACGATCCGCAAAATCCGATTCTGAATGAGAATATGAACTGGTTTGAGGTTAAATTTGATAAAACGAATAAACAAGATCCATTTACAGGTTTTCCTTCGGAGAAAAAATGATGTTGAAAAATCCGTATTTAAATAAGCCCTTCAATCCAAGTTTTAGCTGGTTTATTGGAGTTTTTGATGTTTATGACCGAGAGGAGACTCGAGGTGTCGAACTTGCTGTATATAATCCCGACATTTCTGATGATAGAGAGAAGCTTATAAGGAAGTATTGTCTAAAGCTGCCATATCTATCATATAGGCATAAGCTGGTTTTATTTGAGGCTTTAGAGTCAGCGTTAGAAGAATCGAACTATGATTTTAGTAGTCTGTTTGAGATTGATGAGTGCGAAACATCCAGCTGGCCTAGAGGGGAATGGTATTCTTTAAACAGCCCGCGTTGTTTTTTTGAAGAGATCTACCGCTTGGCGAAAGAGGTCTGGAGGGACGATCTTGAGAAGGCTGCTGGTGAGGACAGATCTACTTGGTGAGGGCGATATTTCCATAAATATGGTCACTCTTGATTTTGCTCGTTTAACTAGTGTCAACGTAAGCAATTAGATGCGTCAACTTTTCCTGCGGGGGCAGTCTTGCCCCCCCATAGGGATATGGTCGCTATTTAATCAACGTTGGCCGATTAGTTGCGGTGGATACAGTTCGGGGGCAGTGAGGCTGTCGAGTAGGTGCACGCTATACCCCGGAACATTCTTCGCATGATGCTTAGCCTGCGATGCCATCTCCGCAAGCTGACTAGCATCGAGTTGTGCGCACGCTTCGGGATGCAGATGCACCACACCGATGGACAGTGACAACAACGGAAACTCCTGCCGCACCCCTTGGCGATTCGGCGCAATGAAGCAGCCAGCCTCAAGATGCTCGGGGCGGTAGAAGCGGCGGCATTGGCTTTGGAAGTCGTCGAGTAGCTGGTTGAGGCGTTTGCGCCAGTCTTCGGGGCCGAGGACGAGGAGGAAGTCGTCGCCGCCGATGTGGCCGACGAAGTCGCGGGTAGGGTCGACGCGTTCGTTGAGGCACTGCGCCAGGCACAGCAGGACTTCGTCGCCGCGGCCGTAGCCGTAGATGTCGTTGAAGGGTTTGAAGCTGTCGATGTCGACGTAGCAAATGATTGATTCGCGGGCCTGTTGCAGCAGGCGCGTCAGGCATTGCTGGATCGGCACGTTGCCGGGTAGCAGGGTCAGCGGGTTGGCGTAGCGGGCTTGCTGGATTTTCAGTTCGGTGATCAGTTTGAGCACGTCGATCACCCGACCGAGGCCGAGATAGCTGCCGTTGAGGGTGATGATGAAGTCTTCTTCGATCCGCTGACGGGCGCGGCTGGTGATCAGGCGACTGACCTGTTGCAGCGACTGGCTCATTTCCACGGCGAGGAAGTCGTCGTTCATCAGGCGGCTGATCGGCTTACGCGCGAACAGGTCAGTTGCGAACGGTTTGAGCAGAGCATCCGAGAGAGAGTGGCGGTGGACGATGCCGCACGGTTGGCCTTGTTCGTCGAGTACTGCCAGTGAGTTGAGGTTGGCCTGGCGGCGGAAGGCTTCCAGCACGGTGGCGGTCGGCGTGTCGCGTGGCACGGCGGGTTGGTCGTTGAGCAGGGCGCTGAGGTCGCTGCCTTCGTCGTTCAGGGCCACGGCGCTGCTGTCGTGTTTAGGCATCAGGGCGCGGGCGTCACGGGGTGGCTGTTCCTGGGGGCGACCCAGCAAGTAACCCTGCACCAGATCAACGCCCATTTCGGTGAGCACCGCCAGTTCTTCCGGCAGTTCGATACCTTCGGCAATGACTTGCGCCCGGGAGGCTTTGGCAATCTGCAGGATCGAGCCGACGAATTCTCGTTTCAATGCATCCTGATGAATGCCATCAATGAAATGCCGGTCGATCTTCACGTAGTCCGGACGCAGCTCTGACCACAGGCGCAGGCTCGAATACCCGGCACCGAGGTCATCCAGGGCAATTGAAAAACCCATCGCTCGATAGTGATGTAGAGCCGTTTGCAGCAACTGGAAGTCGTCGATTGGCGTCTGTTCAGTGAGTTCGATCACCACCTGACTCGGCGGGATGCCGAAGTCTTGCAGCAATTGCAGTGTCCGCCCTGGCTGATGCGCCGCTTCGAGCAAGGACTCCGGCGAGACGTTGAGAAACAGTTTGCCCGGCAGTTGCTGTTCGTTAAATCGACGGCAAGCACTCTGGCGGCAGGCGATTTCCAGTTCGCTCAAGCGTCCGGCCTGACGCGCCACCGCGAACAGCGCGATGGGCGAGTGCAGAGGGCTATTGGACGGGCCGCGAGTCAGAGCTTCGTAACCGAGAATACGTCGCTCAGAGAGGCAGATGATCGGCTGGAACAGGCTGTGTAAACCGCTTTGAGTCAGTATCGAGCTCAAGGCACTCAGCTGTTCGGTCGTGGTCATGGCAATCTCTGGCGATAAAAAAAGGACTGGGAGCGCTCTCGATGAAGAGAGTGGCTCCCAGTCCTTTATTGCACGACAGAATGATGACTGTTTGATGACGATCCGGGGATCGTCAGCATTAAATTGCCATCACCTTACTTCTTGGCCACCTGATTGCTCAGTTTCAGGTAATCCAGCAGAACGCGCCCGGTTTCGCTCAGGTAGGCATCGTCTTCCGGTTTGACCTTGTCCTGCTCGGCTGCCGCGAGGGCGTCTTCGTCTTCTTTCTTCAGCTCTTTGAGCGGTTCTTCGCCCTTGGCCTTGCGACGGAGGTTCTCCATCACCAGTTGCTTGGCGTCGATGCTGGCGTGCTGGGCACGACGATCCGCTTCATTGAGGCTGACGGTTTTTTCTTCCATCAGCTTCTGCGCCAGTGCCAGCTTGTCGCGGATGAACACGAACTCGGCATCCTTGGCGGTGCGAGTGTCATGCTCGGACTTGAGCTGTGCCAGGAACGGCTTGAACGGATCGGCTGCCGGTTTGATGGCGGCCTTGATGGTGTCCCACGGCATGGCTTCCGGCAGTGCACTCTCACCGATTTCCTTGGTGTCGATCAGCGACGGATAGTCGATGTCCGGCAAGACGCCTTGGTGCTGGGTGCTCTGACCGGAAACCCGGTAGAACTTGGCCAGGGTCAGTTTCAGTTCGCCATGGTTCAGCGGCTGAATGGTCTGCACGGTGCCTTTGCCGAAGGTCTGGCCACCGATGATCAGCGCGCGGTGATAGTCCTGCATGGCGCCGGCGAAGATCTCCGACGCCGAGGCAGACAGGCGGTTGACCAGCAGCGCCATCGGGCCTTTATAAAACGCACCCGGGTTTTCATCTTCCAGCACGTCGACGCGGCCATCGGCGTTACGCACGAGTACGGTCGGGCCTTTGTCGATGAACAGGCTGGTCAGCTCGGTGGCTTCCTGCAGAGAACCGCCGCCGTTATTGCGCAGGTCGATAACCACGCCGTCGACTTTGTCTTTCTGCAACTCGGTCAGCAGTTTCTTGACGTCGCGAGTGGTGCTCTTGTAGTCCGGATCACCGGCACGGAACGCCTTGAAGTCGAGGTAGAAGGCCGGGATCTCGATGACGCCGAGTTTGTAGTCCTTGCCGTCCTGCTTCAGGTTCAGTACGGATTTTTTCACGGCCTGATCTTCAAGCTTCACCGCTTCGCGGGTGATCGGCACAATCTTGGTGGTCTGGTCATTCGGTGCATTGCTGGCCGGAATCACTTCCAGGCGCACCACGGTGCCTTTCGGGCCGCGGATCAGCTTGACCACTTCGTCCAGACGCCAGCCGACCACGTCGACCATCTCTTTGTTGCCTTGGGCAACACCGATGATCTTGTCGGCAGGGGCGACCTGTTTGGTCTTGTCGGCAGGGCCGGCAGGCACCAGACGCACGACTTTCACCTGATCGTTGTCGCTCTGCAACACAGCGCCGATGCCCTCGAGGGACAGGCTCATGTTGATGTCGAAGTTTTCCGCGTTATCCGGCGACAGATAGTTGGTGTGCGGATCGTAGGACATGGCGAAGGTGTTGATGTACGCCTGGAAGATATCTTCCGGACGGGTCTGATCCAGGCGCGACAATTGGTTCTTGTAGCGCTTGGTCAGGGTTTCCTGGATCTGCTTCGGCTCTTTGCCGGCGATCTTCATCCGCAGCACTTCGTCCTTGACGCGTTTGCGCCACAGGTCGTCAAGATCGGCGGTGGATTTGAGCCAAGGAGCGTCCTTGCGATCGATCAGCAAGGTTTCCTTGGTGGTGAAG
>NZ_JBIUWI010000130.1:0-5232 GCF_044743385.1 Pseudomonas sp. NPDC087639
TGGGGTTTCCCCATGTGAGAGTAGGTCATCGTCAAGATTAAATTCCGAAACCCCAATTGCGAAAGCAGTTGGGGTTTTGTTTTGCCCGCAGGAAATGCGCCTGCTTGATTTCTATGCAACGGCCCGGGGCATGGCTATTATTCGGGCCTCATTGTGAGGCGAGACCTGCATGCTGACGTTGTTGAATCTTCTGAAGGATGGGCGATTCCATTCTGGTCAAGACCTGGGTGCAGCCTTGGGAATTAGCCGAAGTGCGGTGTGGAAGCAGCTTCAGCATCTTGAGGTTGAGCTTGGGCTATCTATCCACAAAGTTCGAGGCCGTGGCTATCAGTTGGCTGCTCCATTGATGCTGCTCGATCCTCTAAAAATGGCGGGAATGAAAGTCGGCTGGCCAATAACTGTCTTTGATTCTATCGACTCCACCAACGCAGAGGCATTGCGCGCGATTGGCCAAGGCCAATCGGCGCCCTTCTTGGTGCTTGCCGAGCGGCAGGTCGCCGGGCGCGGACGTAGAGGGCGCAAGTGGGTAAGTCCGTTTGCCGAAAACCTTTATTACAGTCTTGTTCTGCGTATTGATGGTGGAATGCGCCAGCTTGAAGGCCTGAGTCTCGTTGTTGGATTGGCCGTTATGCAGGCCCTGCGGAAGATGGGGGTGCCCGGTGCAGGTTTGAAGTGGCCCAACGATGTTCTGGCGGGCAATAAGAAAATTGCCGGCATTCTGCTGGAGCTGATTGGAGATCCGGCAGATGTGTGTCACGTGGTGCTAGGTATAGGCATTAACGTGAATATGCAGGTTGCAGAAGAGGTGGACCAACAATGGACGTCTATGCGGCTTGAGTCTGGCAAAAACTGTGATCGCAATGTCCTGGTCGCTGAATTGAGCGAGCAGTTGCAGGCATACATACAGCGGCAGCAAATGCATGGTTTTTCGGTTCTCCAGGCGGAATGGGAGGAAAATCATTTGTGGCAGAAGCGTTCCGTGTCGTTGATTGCTGGTGTCAACCAAATAGATGGTGTAGTGCTCGGTATTGATAGTCAGGGTGCGTTGCGATTACAGGTGAATGGCGTGGAAAAAGTCTTTAGTGGTGGCGAGCTCAGCCTGAGGTTGCGTGATGATTCTTGAGCTTGACTGCGGCAACAGCTTTATAAAATGGCGTGTGCTGAATGCTAAGGCTGTTACTTTGATCGCGGAGGGGGTGGTCGACTCAGATCAGGCGCTCAGTGAAGGTCTGTGGGCGCTGAGTGGGGTGTCGTTAAGCAAGTGCCGATTAGTGAGTGTTCGTTCCGCCGAGGAAACCGGTGCATTAATTCAGATGCTTAAGCAAGAGTTTGGAGTAACGGTCATATGCGCGGAGCCTGCTCGTGAGATGTCCGGTGTTGTAAACGGTTACGAAGAATACGAGCGTCTAGGGCTTGATCGTTGGCTGGCTATGCTCGGCGGGTTTCACTTGGCTAAAGGTGCGTGCCTGGTGCTTGATTTCGGCACGGCGGTTACCGCCGACTTCATTGCGCAAGATGGGGGGCATCTCGGTGGCTTCATCTGTCCGGGTATGCCGTTGATGCGCAGTCAGTTACGAACCCATACCCGAAAAATTCGTTATGGCGATCTTGCAGCAGAGCGTGCATTAACCAGTCAGGCGCCCGGTCGAAACACTGTAGAGGCGGTGGAGCGCGGCTGCTCCATGATGCTGAGGGGGTTCGTGCTCACCCAGCTCGAAATGGCGCGAGCATATTGGGGGGACGGCTTCACTGTTTTCATTACGGGTGGTGATGCTGGGTTGGTTGCAGATGTCGCGCCTGAGGCCAGGATTGTTCCTGATCTTGTATTCGTAGGTTTGGCTATGGCGTGTCCTTTGTCCTGAGGTATGTATGCGTTGGTTGTTCCTGCTGCTCCTTGTTCTCAATGTTTTCTATTACGTCTGGCATCAGCAGGAAGCACCCTTGCGGGCAAAAGACGTAACCCCTCTCAGTTTGTATAAAGGCTCGCAGCAGGATATTCGTCTGTTGAGCGAGAGTGTCGGTGCTTCTAAGGCAAGGCCTGGTGTGCCGCGGACTGAGGAGAGGTGCCTTTATTTGGGTGGATTTGCTCGTGAGGAGCAAGTTATGCCGCTGAGCCAGCGTTTGGCTGAGATGGATATCAAGGCTGAACTTTCAGCGAATGATGTTCCTGCGACAGGTTACTGGCTGCGTATTGCACCTGAAAGCCAGCGTTTGCTGGGGGATGCGCAACTGCAAAACCTTTCCAAGGAATTCAATGAGTTAAAACATAAAATAATGCTGTGCGAGGGGGTTGCACCTGCTGAATAGTTTGAATAGAATGGCGCCCGCTCCGCAGTGAAGACCTTTCAAAGGTTAACGAGGCGGGGTGGTGTCAATGCAGCTAACCTCAGGTTTTTAAATGAGAAAATGCTTGACAGGGGTTTGGCATAGTATAGAATGCCGGCCTGATTAGGAGGGGTTCCCGAGCGGCCAAAGGGATCAGACTGTAAATCTGACGTCTACGACTTCGAAGGTTCGAATCCTTCTCCCTCCACCAGATTTAAGCGTGAGCTGTAAGCTCTGCGGGTATAGTTTAGTGGTAGAACCTCAGCCTTCCAAGCTGATGATGCGGGTTCGATTCCCGCTACCCGCTCCAAGTTTGCAGGTTGTGCAAAGTGTTTTGCTCTTGTAGCTCAGTTGGTAGAGCACACCCTTGGTAAGGGTGAGGTCAGCGGTTCAAATCCGCTCAAGAGCTCCATATAACAAGGCAGATATGAAAATATCTGCCTTTGTTTTAATGGTTGATATTGTTTGTCTAATTCTTCTGTTTGAGGGTGATATCGATGGCTAAGGAAAAATTTGATCGTTCCCTGCCCCACGTCAACGTTGGGACCATTGGTCACGTTGACCACGGTAAAACCACTCTGACTGCTGCTCTGACTCGCGTTTGCTCCGAAGTTTACGGTTCCGCAATCGTTGACTTCGACAAGATCGACAGCGCACCAGAAGAAAAAGCTCGTGGTATCACCATCAACACCGCGCACGTTGAATACAACTCGCTGATCCGTCACTACGCTCACGTTGACTGCCCAGGTCACGCTGACTATGTGAAGAACATGATCACCGGTGCTGCCCAGATGGACGGCGCAATCCTGGTTTGCTCGGCCGCCATGGTCCGATGCCACAAACCCGTGAGCACATCCTGCTGTCCCGCCAGGTTGGCGTTCCGTACATCGTGGTTTACCTGAACAAGGCTGACCTGGTAGACGACGCTGAGCTGCTGGAACTGGTTGAGATGGAAGTGCGCGATCTGCTGAGCCCTTACGACTTCCCGGGCGACGACACTCCGATCATCATCGGTTCTGCTCGTATGGCTCTGGAAGGCAAAGACGATAACGAAATGGGCACTACGTCCGTTCGTAAACTGGTTGAAACTCTGGACAGCTACATTCCGGATCCAGTTCGTGTTATCGACAAGCCGTTCCTGATGCCAATCGAAGACGTGTTCTCGATCTCGGGTCGCGGTACTGTTGTAACCGGTCGTATCGAGCGCGGTATCGTTAAGGTTCAAGATCCACTGGAAATTGTTGGTCTGCGTGACACTACCGTCACCACCTGCACCGGTGTTGAAATGTTCCGTAAGTTGCTCGACGAAGGTCGTGCTGGCGAGAACTGCGGCGTTCTGCTGCGCGGCACCAAGCGTGACGACGTTGAGCGTGGTCAGGTTCTGGTTAAGCCGGGTTCGGTTAAGCCGCACACCAAGTTCGAAGCTGAGGTGTACGTGCTGAGCAAGGAAGAAGGCGGTCGTCACACTCCGTTCTTCAAAGGCTACCGTCCACAGTTCTACTTCCGCACTACCGACGTAACTGGTAACTGCGAACTGCCGGAAGGCGTAGAAATGGTAATGCCGGGCGACAACATCAAAATGGTTGTTACCCTGATCAAAACCATCGCGATGGAAGATGGTCTGCGTTTCGCTATCCGTGAAGGCGGTCGTACCGTCGGCGCTGGTGTCGTAGCCAAAATCATCGAATAAGCGGTTGTAATGTATTTTTCAGGCCGGCATAATGGTCGGCCTGATTTTGTTTTAGGTCAGTAGCTCAATTGGCAGAGCGACGGTCTCCAAAACCGTAGGTTGGGGGTTCGATTCCCTCCTGACCTGCCAGATTCACTCGGTGTATCTGGCTTTCTTTTCACAGGATCTTCATAGATGACTCCTAAAGCTGAAGCTCAAAGCTCTCGCTTCGATCTACTCAAGTGGCTTGTAGTAGTTGCTTTGGTGGCTGTTGGCGTTGTTGGCAATCAGTACTACGCCGCTTCGCCGATCCTGTACCGCGTACTCGCTCTACTTGTGATTGCTGCTGTAGCTGCCTTTGTAGGCCTGCAGACTGCGAAGGGCAAGTCTTTCTTTGTACTGGTTAAGGAAGCTCGCACCGAGATTCGTAAAGTCGTTTGGCCAACTCGCCAAGAAACCACACAGACCACGCTGATTGTCGTGGCTGTTGTACTGGTTATGGCGTTGCTGTTGTGGGGGCTAGATTCCCTGCTCGGCTGGCTTGTTTCCTTGATTGTCGGCTAAGGGTGTCCCGTGGCTAAGCGTTGGTACGTTGTGCATGCTTACTCGGGTTACGAGAAGCATGTCATGCGCTCGCTCGTTGAGCGAGTAAAGCTGGCTGGCATGGAAGATGGCTTCGGCGAAATTCTGGTTCCCACTGAAGAAGTGGTTGAAATGCGTAATGGCCAGAAGCGCAAAAGCGAACGCAAGTTCTTCCCAGGTTATGTGCTGGTACAGATGGATATGAATGAGGGTACTTGGCACTTGGTCAAGGATACTCCTCGGGTGATGGGTTTCATCGGCGGTACTGCTGATAAACCGGCGCCGATCACTGATAAAGAGGCAGAGGCGATTCTGCGTCGTGTTGCTGATGGTAGCGACAAGCCTAAGCCGAAGACTCTCTTCGAACCAGGTGAAACGGTACGAGTCAATGACGGTCCATTTGCTGATTTCAATGGTGTCGTTGAAGAAGTTAACTACGAAAAGAGCCGCATCCAAGTGGCTGTGCTCATTTTCGGTCGCTCTACCCCGGTAGAGTTGGAGTTCAGTCAGGTCGAAAAGGTCTAACTGGACAAGCATCCCAACCCCGCAGCCATAGGCTGTGGGGTTTTGTCGTCACTGGGATAAACGCGCAAGTAACCGGGGTGCCTTTCGAGGCGTTCGAACCCGTAATTGGAGTGCCTCATGGCCTAGATGAT
>NZ_JBIUWI010000131.1:0-4731 GCF_044743385.1 Pseudomonas sp. NPDC087639
AAATCGGCTGTTAAGACAGCTTCAACCCTGCACGACGCAGGTGGCCAGGTGAGCGGCAAGCGCATCCCAGGCAATGCTTTGTTGTTCGCGCTGGCCACGCAGGGGTTTGAAACCTACCACTTGCTGGGCCATTTCGTCGTCACCCAGGATCAGTGCGTACAGCGCACCGCTCTTGTCGGCTTTCTTGAACTGGCTTTTGAAGCTGCCGGCGCCGGCATTGACTTGCAGACGCAGGTTTGGAAGCTGATCACGTACACGTTCGGCCAAGGCCAGACCCGCCAGCTCGGCTTCTTCACCGAAGGCGCAGAGATAGACATCGACCTGACGCGAGATTTCTTCCGGGATCTGCTCCAGGGTTTCGAGCATCAGCACCAGACGTTCGATGCCCATGGCGAAACCAACGCCGGTGGTCGGCTTGCCGCCCATCTGCTCGACCAGACCGTCGTAACGGCCGCCCGCGCAAACAGTGCCCTGGGCGCCGAGCTTGTCGGTGACCCATTCGAAAACGGTTTTGCTGTAGTAATCGAGGCCACGAACCAGCTTCGGGTTGAGCACGTAAGGAATGCCAACGGCATCCAGACGGGCCTTCAGGCCTTCAAAGTGGGCACGGGATTCGTCGTCGAGGTAATCCGCCATCTTCGGCGCATCGACCAGCACGGCCTGGGTGTCGGCATTTTTGGTGTCGAGCACGCGCAGCGGGTTGGTTTTCAGGCGACGCTGGCTGTCTTCGTCGAGCTTGTCGTGGTGCGCAGAGAGGTACTCGACCAGCGCTTCACGATAACGACCACGGGACTCGCTGGTGCCGAGGCTGTTGAGTTCGAGTTTGACCGCATCACGAATGCCCAGCTCGCCCCACAGGCGCCAGGTCATGATGATCAGCTCGGCATCGATGTCCGGACCGTCGAGGTTGAACACCTCCAGACCGATCTGGTGGAACTGACGATAACGGCCTTTCTGCGGACGCTCGTGGCGGAACATCGGGCCGATGTACCAGAGCTTCTGCACTTGGCCGCCGCCGGTGATGCCATGCTCGAGCACGGCACGCACGCACGCCGCGGTGCCTTCCGGACGCAGGGTCAGGGAGTCACCGTTGCGGTCTTCGAAGGTGTACATCTCTTTTTCAACGATGTCGGTCACTTCACCGATGGAGCGCTTGAACAGCTCGGTGAACTCGACGATCGGCATGCGGATCTGCTTGTAACCGTAGTTATCCAGCAGACGCGCGACCGTGCTCTCGAAATAACGCCACAGCGGGGTCTGTTCGGGCAGGATGTCGTTCATGCCACGGATGGCTTGCAATGACTTGCTCACTATAAATCCTTAAATTCGTTCGGCTTTCAGTCAGGCTCAGCCGCGCGCGATAACCGCTGCGTCAGCTTCGACCTTCTCGGCCGCTTTCTGGCGGATCAGCCTTTCCAGCTCGTCCACCAGATTGTCATTCGTCAGTTTCTGCGACGGCTTGCCATCGATGTAAATCAGGTTTGGCGTACCGCCGGTCAAGCCGATATGGGCTTCCTTGGCTTCGCCGGGGCCGTTGACCACACAACCGATCACCGCGACATCCAGCGGCACCAGCAGGTCTTCAAGGCGCCCTTCCAGCTCGTTCATGGTCTTACCACATCGAAGTTCTGCCGCGAGCAGCTCGGGCAGGCGATGAAGTTGATGCCACGGGAACGCAAATGCAAAGACTTGAGGATGTCGTAACCGACTTTCACTTCTTCGACCGGGTCGGCCGCCAGCGAGATGCGGATAGTATCGCCAATCCCCTCGGCGAGCAGCATACCTAGGCCCACGGCGGATTTCACTGTGCCCGAACGCAATCCACCGGCTTCGGTGATGCCCAGGTGCAGTGGCTGAACGATTTCTTTCGCCAGCAGACGGTAGGCTTCGACGGCCATGAACACGTCGGATGCCTTCACGCTGACCTTGAAGTCCTGGAAATTCAGGCGTTCGAGGTGCTCGACATGACGCAGGGCTGATTCAACCAGCGCAGCCGGGGTCGGCTCGCCGTATTTCTTTTGCAGGTCTTTTTCCAGGGAACCGGCGTTGACGCCGATGCGGATCGGGATCCCGCGATCACGGGCAGCATCAACCACGGCACGCACGCGGTCTTCACGGCCGATGTTGCCCGGATTGATGCGCAGGCAGTCAACACCCAGTTCGGCTACGCGCAAGGCGATCTTGTAGTCGAAGTGGATGTCGGCAACCAACGGCACCTTGACCAGTTGCTTGATTCTGCCGAACGCCTCGGCGGCGTCCATGTCCGGCACCGAAACGCGGACGATGTCGACGCCGGCGGCTTCCAGACGGTTGATCTGCGCCACGGTGGCGGCAACATCATTGGTGTCGCTGTTGGTCATGCTCTGCACAGCGATAGGCGCATCGCCGCCCACCGGTACGTTGCCGACCCAGATCTTGCGCGATTCGCGACGTTTGATTGGAGATTCGCCGTGCATGACTTATTGACCCAACTTCAGGCGAGCAGTCTCGCCACTGGTGAACGGAGCGATATCGACCGGCTGGCCGTTGTAGCTGACCTGTGCCGCGCGGGCCACGCCCAGACGCACGGCAAGCGGTGGTTTACCGCTAACGGAAACGTTATCGCCTTTGTGCTTCAGACCACTGAACAGTACTTTGCCGCGGCCATCGGTAACCTGTGCCCAGCAATCGGCGGTGAACTGCAGTTGCACCTGACCTTCTCCGGCGAGCGGTGCGGTCGCTTCTGCGATTGGTGCAGGCGTCGCAGGAACAACCGGTGCGGTGACGGTCGGCGCTGGAGTGGCCGGTACGTTCGCAGCCGGGTTTGCCGGGGTGGCGACCACTGGCGCGGGCGTATGAACCGGTGCAGTTGGCGTTGCAACGGGAGCGGCCGGTGCCGCTGGAGTGGTTGCCGGAGCGGCAGGCTCGGCGCCGGTCGATTCAGCGGTAGTTTCCGATTGCGGCAGCGCCAGAGTGGTTGCGCCCTCGGCCTGATTTTCGGCGACGGCCTGATCTTCCGGCTCATCGATCGGGTGAATCTGCGTGGTGCCATCGGCGCCTTCGACTTCGACGTGCTCCGGAGCCAGGCTGGTCAAGTCTTTGGTGCGCTGCGAAGTCTGATCCTGCCACCAGACGAAACCACCGCCGATGACCGCGATCAGCAACAGCAGGCTGACGATACGCAAAATGGTGTGAGAAACACGCACCGGCTCTTCGATACGACCGAGCGCATGGACATTGCTGCCCTGGGAATCGGTTCCGGTGGACTGGTCGAACTGTTGAACCAGAACGGTCTGGTCCATGCCGAGCAACTTGGCATAGGCGCGAATATAACCGCGAGCGAAGGTATGCCCCGGCAGCTTGTCGAAAGCGCCGGCTTCAAGATTACTCAGGGAAGTCACGGTGAGGTTGAGCTTGAGGGCCACTTCGGCCAGCGACCAGCCATTGCTTTCGCGTGCCTGGCGCAGGGTCTCACCGGGGTTAACGCGATTCGCTGCTACAACTTCGGGATGCGCCGCTTTCATCATTGCTCCGACAGGTATTGCTGATATTCCGGCGTACCGGGATAGAGTCGTTTTAATTGCAGGCCATAACTGGCGGCCTTGTCGCGATTTTCAAACACTTTTGCCAGCCGAACACCGAGCAATAGACTACGTGCATTTTGTTCGGTAAGCAGGCTGAAACGCTCGTAATAGTCACGTGCGGGCACATAATGCCTGTCTTCGAATGACAACTCAGCCATTTCGAGCAGCGCGCGCGGTTGTTGACGGTTCAGTCGCAGGGCTTTTTCCAGTTGCTGCTGCGCCAGATCGCGCTGCCCCAGCTTCGATGCGGTCATGCCGAGGTTTTCGAACACACGCGAACGCTCAGGATACAGGGTATCGGCGGCGGCCTGTTCAAAACGCTCGTAGGCTTCCTTGTAACGCTGTTCTTCGTAGAGAAAACTGCCGTAGTTGTTGAGGATGCGCGCATCGGAGGGGCGACCGGACAAGGCCTTGCGAAAGTGCTCGCCAGCCAGTTTCGGCTCCATTTCGGCCTGAAACACCAGCCCGAGGGCAGCATTGGCGTCAGGATCCGAGTCGTCCAGATCCAGCGCCTTCTTCAGCGGCACCTTGGCCCGCTCGGTCATGCCTTGCTGCAAGTATCCCAGCCCCAACTGCACATAGGCAGCGCGCGCCTCGTCGCGGCCCTTGCTGGTCTTCATCGGGTTGTAGTCACCCGACAGAACACAACCAGCACATAGGCTGGCCAGCAGCAACAGCAGCGCAAAGCGCAGGGACATAGAGATCCTCTCTTAGTTAGTGTTCGCAGCGTTCTGTGCCAGATCGCCGTCGGCGTTCAACTCACGCACGGCGATGTAACGTTCGCTGCGGCGGGTGCGATCCAGCACCTGCCCTACCAATTGACCACAAGCGGCGTCGATGTCTTCACCACGGGTGGTGCGCACGGTGACGTTGAAACCGGCCTGATGCAGCTGATCCTGGAACCGGCGGATAGCGTTGTTGCTAGGCCGCTCGTACCCGGAATGCGGGAACGGGTTGAACGGGATCAGGTTGATCTTGCACGGAATGTTCTTCAGCAACTCGATCATTTCCACCGCATGCTCAACTTTATCGTTGATGTCCTTGAGCAAGGTGTACTCGATGGTCAGCACACGCTTCTCGCCAAGGGCGGACATGTAGCGCTGGCACGACTCGAGCAGCATCTTAAGCGGATATTTCTTGTTGATCGGCACCTATTGGTTACGCAATG
>NZ_JBIUWI010000132.1:0-2764 GCF_044743385.1 Pseudomonas sp. NPDC087639
CCGAACTGTCTCACGACGTTCTAAACCCAGCTCGCGTACCACTTTAAATGGCGAACAGCCATACCCTTGGGACCGGCTTCAGCCCCAGGATGTGATGAGCCGACATCGAGGTGCCAAACACCGCCGTCGATATGAACTCTTGGGCGGTATCAGCCTGTTATCCCCGGAGTACCTTTTATCCGTTGAGCGATGGCCCTTCCATACAGAACCACCGGATCACTAAGACCTACTTTCGTACCTGCTCGACGTGTCTGTCTCGCAGTCAAGCGCGCTTTTGCCTTTATACTCTACGACCGATTTCCGACCGGTCTGAGCGCACCTTCGTACTCCTCCGTTACTCTTTAGGAGGAGACCGCCCCAGTCAAACTACCCACCATACACTGTCCTCGATCCGGATAACGGACCTGAGTTAGAACCTCAAAGTTGCCAGGGTGGTATTTCAAGGATGGCTCCACGCGAACTGGCGTCCACGCTTCAAAGCCTCCCACCTATCCTACACAAGCAAATTCAAAGTCCAGTGCAAAGCTATAGTAAAGGTTCACGGGGTCTTTCCGTCTAGCCGCGGATACACTGCATCTTCACAGCGATTTCAATTTCACTGAGTCTCGGGTGGAGACAGCGCCGCCATCGTTACGCCATTCGTGCAGGTCGGAACTTACCCGACAAGGAATTTCGCTACCTTAGGACCGTTATAGTTACGGCCGCCGTTTACCGGGGCTTCGATCAAGAGCTTCGCGTTAGCTAACCCCATCAATTAACCTTCCGGCACCGGGCAGGCGTCACACCCTATACGTCCACTTTCGTGTTTGCAGAGTGCTGTGTTTTTAATAAACAGTCGCAGCGGCCTGGTATCTTCGACCGGCATGAGCTTACGGAGCAAGTCCTTCACCCTCACCGGCGCACCTTCTCCCGAAGTTACGGTGCCATTTTGCCTAGTTCCTTCACCCGAGTTCTCTCAAGCGCCTTGGTATTCTCTACCCAACCACCTGTGTCGGTTTGGGGTACGGTTCCTGGTTACCTGAAGCTTAGAAGCTTTTCTTGGAAGCATGGCATCAACCACTTCGTCATCTAAAAGATGACTCGTCATCAGCTCTCGGCCTTAGAATCCCGGATTTACCTAAGATTCCAGCCTACCACCTTAAACTTGGACAACCAACGCCAAGCTGGCCTAGCCTTCTCCGTCCCTCCATCGCAATAACCAGAAGTACAGGAATATTAACCTGTTTTCCATCGACTACGCTTTTCAGCCTCGCCTTAGGGACCGACTAACCCTGCGTCGATTAACGTTGCGCAGGAAACCTTGGTCTTTCGGCGTGGGTGTTTTTCACACCCATTGTCGTTACTCATGTCAGCATTCGCACTTCTGATACCTCCAGCAAGCTTCTCAACTCACCTTCACAGGCTTACAGAACGCTCCTCTACCGCATCATCCTAAGATGATACCCGTAGCTTCGGTGTATGGTTTGAGCCCCGTTACATCTTCCGCGCAGGCCGACTCGACTAGTGAGCTATTACGCTTTCTTTAAAGGGTGGCTGCTTCTAAGCCAACCTCCTAGCTGTCTAAGCCTTCCCACATCGTTTCCCACTTAACCATAACTTTGGGACCTTAGCTGACGGTCTGGGTTGTTTCCCTTTTCACGACGGACGTTAGCACCCGCCGTGTGTCTCCCATGCTCGGCACTTGTAGGTATTCGGAGTTTGCATCGGTTTGGTAAGTCGGGATGACCCCCTAGCCGAAACAGTGCTCTACCCCCTACAGTGATACATGAGGCGCTACCTAAATAGCTTTCGAGGAGAACCAGCTATCTCCGAGCTTGATTAGCCTTTCACTCCGATCCACAGGTCATCCGCTAACTTTTCAACGGTAGTCGGTTCGGTCCTCCAGTTAGTGTTACCCAACCTTCAACCTGCCCATGGATAGATCGCCCGGTTTCGGGTCTATTCCCAGCGACTAGACGCCCTATTAAGACTCGCTTTCGCTACGCCTCCCCTATTCGGTTAAGCTCGCCACTGAAAATAAGTCGCTGACCCATTATACAAAAGGTACGCAGTCACCCAACAAAGTGGGCTCCCACTGCTTGTACGCATACGGTTTCAGGATCTATTTCACTCCCCTCTCCGGGGTTCTTTTCGCCTTTCCCTCACGGTACTAGTTCACTATCGGTCAGTCAGTAGTATTTAGCCTTGGAGGATGGTCCCCCCATATTCAGACAAAGTTTCTCGTGCTCCGTCCTACTCGATTTCATGACTAAGAGATTTTCGCGTACAGGGCTATCACCCACTATGGCCGCACTTTCCAGAGCGTTCCGCTAATCTCAAAGCCACTTAAGGGCTAGTCCCCGTTCGCTCGCCACTACTAAGGGAATCTCGGTTGATTTCTTTTCCTCAGGGTACTTAGATGTTTCAGTTCCCCTGGTTCGCCTCTTGCACCTATGTATTCAGTACAAGATAACCATCTTATGATGGCTGGGTTCCCCCATTCAGACATCTCCGGATCAAAGTCTGTTTGCCGACTCCCCGAAGCTTTTCGCAGGCTACCACGTCTTTCATCGCCTCTGACTGCCAAGGCATCCACCGTATGCGCTTCTTCACTTGACCATATAACCCCAAGCAATCTGGTTATACTATGAAGACGACATTCGCCGAAAATTCGATAATACTCAATTCAGAGTAACTCACAAATTTTACCTTAGCCTGATCCGTTACCAGTGAAAGTAACGTTCAGTCTATCTTTCTATCACATACCCAAATTTTTAAAGAACGA
>NZ_JBIUWI010000133.1:0-4624 GCF_044743385.1 Pseudomonas sp. NPDC087639
ACTGACGGCGACAAAGGAAACCAGCACTGGCCACCCGTCAGAGCGGTCCCGCCAAGTCGAATACCGACGATAAAGGATTTGGTTTTATCACTCCAGAAAGCGGTCCGGATCTGTTCGTGCATTTCCGCGCCATTCAGGGCAACGGCTTCAAAAGCCTGAAAGAAGGCCAGAAAGTGACTTTCGTTGCTGTGCAAGGCCAGAAAGGCATGCAGGCTGACGAAGTACAAGCAGAAGCTTGATCCTTCTGTAACGAAAAAGCCCCTGATATTGATATCAGGGGCTTTTTTGTGCGCGCGAATCCGTAAAATGGCGCTTCATTTCGCGTCCAGAGGCCGCCATGTCGAAACACCTGCTCACGCCCCAAGGCGACTTTCCTCCCGCTGGCCTTGGCCGTCGTCTGGCTGCGATGTTCTATGACTTTCTGTTGTGCACCGCCCTGCTGATCGTGACCGGCTTCATTTACAAGCTCATCCAGGCGGCGATCATCGGCGAAGAACGTCTGCGCGTGATGACAGATGCCGGGCAACTGGACGGCGATCCGCTGTATTCCACCGTATTGCTCCTGGTGCTGTTTGCCTTCTTCGCCAAATTCTGGACCCATGGCGGTCAGACGCTGGGCATGCAGGTGTGGGGCATTCGTGTGCAGAACGCCAACGGCACGGCGATCAGCCTGTGGCAGGCGCTGTTGCGGTTTATGGTATCGATTGCTTCATGGCTGTGCGTCGGCCTGGGATTCTTCTGGTCGCTCTATGACAAGCAGAAGCGCACGTGGCATGACATCTATTCCGATACTCGGGTCGTCCGGGTTCCGAAGAAACAAAAGTAGCGCCCATAAAAAAGATCGCAGCCTGCGGCAGCGCCTACAACGATTTCTGTAGGAGCTGCCGCAGGCTGCGATCTTTTGCTTTTACGCTTAAGCGTTACCGGCCAGCTTCATTCGCGCAGCCTGAGTGAAATCCAGCATGCGCTTCAAAGGCCGAATCGCCTGCGGAATCAACGCCGGATCAACAAAGATCTCGTTCGTCCCTTCCTTCAAGCTCTTGAGCGTGCGCTCAAGGGTGTTCATGGCCATCCACGGGCAATGTGCGCAACTGCGGCACGCTGCGCCGTTACCGGCGGTTGGCGCCTCGATGAAGACCTTGTCCGGGCATAGCTGCTGCATCTTGTAGAAAATGCCGCGGTCAGTGGCGACGATCAGAGTCTTGTTCGGCAAGGACTGCGCAGCGGCGATCAATTGGCTGGTGGAACCAACGGCGTCCGCCAGTTCGATTACCGATGTCGGCGACTCCGGGTGCACTAGAATCGCTGCATCCGGGTACAACGCCTTCATGTCCTCGAGCTGCTTGGATTTGAACTCTTCGTGGACGATGCAGGCACCGTCCCAGAGCAGCATGTCGGCGCCGGTCTTGCGCTGAATGTAGGTGCCCAGGTGTTTGTCCGGCCCCCAGATGATGGTTTCGCCGTTGTCCATCAGGCTTTCGACGATCTCCAGTGCGCAACTCGACGTCACCACCCAGTCGGCTCGGGCTTTGACGGCGGCAGAGGTGTTGGCGTAAACCACCACCGTGCGTTCCGGATGCTGATCGCAGAACGCCGAGAACTCGTCTACCGGACAACCCAGATCCAAGGAGCACGTCGCTTCCAGGGTCGGCATCAGCACACGTTTTTCCGGATTGAGAATCTTCGCGGTCTCACCCATGAACTTCACACCGGCGACCACCACGGTCTTGGCCGGATGAGCGTTGCCAAAGCGGGCCATTTCCAGGGAGTCGGAGACACAGCCGCCGGTTTCTTCGGCCAAAGCCTGAATCACCGGATCGCAATAAAAGTGGGCCACCAGCACCGCGTCCTGAGCCTTGAGCTCAGCGGCGATGGCAGAACGGTAATAAGCCTCTTCCTCGGCGGTCAGCGGTTTGGGCTGTTTCGCGTCGAGGTGAGCTTGAACCAGAAGGCGTTCGGAAATCTGCGTCATGTTCGCAAGACCTGCAGGCGCTTTCGCGCGAAAGTCGAGTATACACCCGGCTCCGGACCCCTTGTGGGTACCGCCGGGAGAGTGAGTTTTATCAGGCACGGACAGCGTTGAAGCTGCGCAAGGCTACAGAATATCCGGTTGATACAAAAGATGATTCTGACCTGTGTCAGCGCCGGCAGCACCGATCGAACGCGCACCCGAATCGCAGGCAAAAAAAAACCCGGAAATCCTCACTTTCGTGGGCCTTCCGGATTTTCTAAACCGCCAAATATGGTGGGTCGTGTGGGATTCGAACCTACGACCAATTGGTTAAAAGCCAACTGCTCTACCAACTGAGCTAACGACCCGCTGTGTGGTGGCGCGTATAATACTGATTTTTAAGGACTATTCAACACCTTTTTGAAAATAATCAAAAATAAGGTGTTGGATCGCTCACGCCGGCCGCCGCAAAGCCTTCCGCACGCAGGCGGCAGCTGTCGCATTTACCGCATGCACGGCCATTATCATCGGCCTGATAGCAGGAAACGGTGAGGCCATAATCGACGCCGAGCTTCACGCCCGCCTGTACGATCTGCGCCTTGCTCAGGTTCTGCAATGGCGCCTGAATGCGAAAGCCATTGCCTTCAACCCCCGCCTTGGTCGCCAGATTGGCCATGCGCTCGAAGGATTCGATAAACTCGGGACGGCAATCCGGATAACCGGAATAATCCACCGCATTCACACCAATAAAGATGTCACGGGCGCCAAGCACTTCAGCCCAACCCAGTGCCAGCGACAGGAAAACGGTATTGCGCGCCGGCACGTAAGTCACCGGGATGCCCTCGCCCAGCTCTTCAGGAATCTCGATGCTGGTGTCCGTCAGGGCCGAACCGCCCATGCCGTTCAGATTCAGACCGATCACCTTGTGCTCGATCACACCTAGGTCGCGGGCAACACGTGCAGCAGCGTGCAATTCGGCATGCGAACGCTGACCGTAATCGAAGCTCATGGTGTAGCAGCTATAGCCCTCGGCGCGAGCCATGGCTACGACAGTCGCAGAGTCGAGGCCGCCAGACAGCAAAATGACTGCGCGTTTTTCGGTGGTGTTCAGTTGCTCAGTCATATCAGCGCCCCGGCTCGTCATTCCAAAGATATTTATGCAGCTGCAATTGCAGGCGTACCGGCAGGTTATCCGCTACGACCCAATCTGCCAGATCCCGCGCATTCAAGTCGTGGTGACTTGGCGAGAACAGGACTTCACCGGCACGTCGGTCGAGTCCGTACTGGATCAACTTGGAAACGGCCCAGTCGTAGTCTTCCCGCGAGCAGATGACAAACTTCACCTGATCGTTGGGAGTCAGCAGTTCGATATTCTCGTAACGGTTGCGATGCGCTTCTTTCGAGCCCGGTGTTTTCAGGTCGACTACGCGACTGACGCGCGGATCGACAGCGGAAACGTCAAGAGCACCGCTGGTTTCCAGAGAGACCTCGTAACCGGCATCACACAACTGCTTGAGTAAAGGAATGGCATTAGGCTGTGCCAGCGGCTCACCGCCGGTGACGCATACATAGCGCGGACGGAATCCCGCTACTTGCTCGAGGATATCGTCGAGGGTGCGGACGGTGCCGCCACTGAACGCATAGGCACTGTCGCAGTATTGGCAACGCAAAGGGCAACCGGTCAGACGCACAAAAACAGTGGGCAGCCCGGCAGTCCGCGTTTCCCCCTGCAAAGAGTAGAAAACTTCGGTGATTCTCAATGTGTCTTGCATAGTCGCCACGGGCGTAACAGCTAAACAGGCTGTCCGCCTCCGTCAGGCACTTCAGGCAATCCCGCCAACGCGCAGACCACAAGAAGCGTGTTTCAGAAAAAGGGCGTGAATTCTAACGAAAAAACCCGCGACAGGCGCGGGTTTCTTCCAAAGGGTCAAGCAACTTACATGCGTTGCAGATCGCGTTGGGCCAACTGAGCGGCAGATGTGCCCGGATATTGGGCAACAACCTGCTGCAGAATGCCTTTTACCTTGTCGTTATGACCGAGGCGGCGCTCTACATCAGCCAGCTTGTACAGCGAGTCCGGCACTTTGGCGTGCTTGGGATACAGCTGCGAAACCTTGGCAAATGCTTGACCTGCACCTTGCAGATCACCTTTGGCCAGGTTCACTTCACCCAACCAATACTGGGCGTTGCCCGCATATTGGCTGTTCGGGTATTTGCGCAGGAAAGCGGCGAAAGCCTGGCTGGCCTTGTCGAAATCCTTGGCTTTGATCAGGTCGAAAGCGGCATCGTAATACAGCTTTTCCTTGGCCGGATCACCCGGTTCGCTACTCGCAGCAGGTGCCTGGGCAGCAGCCCCGGCGCCAGAGGCAGCACCGGCAGCAGCACTTGCATCGCCACCGGTAGAAGAATTCTCAGGAGTCGCGGCAGGTGCAACACCGGATCCTATGCGCCGATCAAGATCCTGGTATCGCTCCAGGGATTCTTGCTTCATGCGCGCAACCTGATTCTGCAGTTCTTCAATCACACCTTGCTGGCGCGAAATCTGATCCTGCATTTGTTGCAGTTGGTTGAACAGCATGCCTTGTGCCGAGGCAGGGGCCGAAGCCGCTCCCCCGGCATAGGCGCCGTTCGTACCGTAACCCGCAGGCGGATAACTACTCCCGCTATTGTTAT